>CAZLKP010000132.1:5551-11049 GCA_964560095.1 uncultured Bacteroidia bacterium | reverse complement strand
GTGGTAAGATAAAGACTCAAAGTGGCGATATACAAGCAATTCCCTTTGGAGATGACATCTCCAAGGCGAATGATTTTGGCTGTTCTCCGAATGCTGATTCTCCCCCAGGTGGGCCTACATCCGAACATGAATTTTTCCTGAAAAATTCACGCACCCGGTCATTGAGCTCATCAAAATTGGAAAAACGGTGATCGGTGCACTATTTTCCATTCATGAAGCTATCAATGATTTTTCTGATTTCCTGCTGTTGGATCCTGGGTCAGGGATGTACTAATGTTGCGAACAATGATCCACCCAAGCATCAACAAGCACTGATCGTCCTGACTGAAGGCTGGGACAGCCTACAATCAACTGTTTATGCGGTAGAATGGCAGGATGGAGCATGGCGGATGGTGCGGCGCCATGCGGCTGTGGTAGGTCAGCGGGGCCTGGGATGGGGATCAGGAGTTGTGGATTTCACGAATCGAGAAGGGCCTGTGAAGGAGGAAGGTGACAAAAAGTCCCCGGCAGGGGTGTTTCGTATCGGAACAGCCTTCGGCAGGTTTCCCAAGGACAGCCTTCCTCCCTTGAAATTATCTTATCAGCAAATTGTATATGAATTACAATGCATCGAAGATCCCTCCTCTGATTTCTATAATCGCCTGATGATGGAAACCGATCCAGAGAAAGACTGGGAGCAGAATGACCGAATGCTTCGGGAAGATGACCTTTATGACCTGGGAGCCTTTGTCAATCACAACACCAACCCTGCCACTCCGGGTGGGGGCAGCTGTATTTTTTTGCATCTGTGGAGACATGCTGATGAAGGAACCCTGGGATGCACGGCCATGGATGGCAATATTCTTCTGGAACACCTAAAGTGGCTGAATCCAGACAAAGACCCGGTGCTTGTACAGATCCCCGCCGGGCAATATGCTGCTCTGGCAGAGACGTTTCAACTACCTCCTACCCCAAACCTGTAACGATTGACTCGGAAAATTGACGATTTCATCCGTTCTCACAAACCATTGATCCGGACAGAATCCCTGTTCACCCCATTCGGCCCGGCAACAGCACCTTCCGGCAATATATTTGCTACAATAAGATTGGAACACGACGATGTAATTACCCCAAACGTATCTACATGTATCGCATTCAAAAATCCGGAAACCAGTGGTCTATCCGAAACTCGGAATCCGGTGCCGAGAAATGGCTGACCCCTTCGGAAATCGGGAACTTAATCAAGGAGTTTCCGCATTTGCGTGACAGTCATTCGGTTGTTTATTTCAGAAACCAGGTGAGGTCCATTTCGGACCTGCCGTGACCCAAACACCTCCCGGTATGCCTTGCCGGTGTACAGCATAATGTTTTTTCATGGTGTTTGTTTGGGTTTGGACCGCTCCGGTGAAACGGAGCGGTTTCCTTTTGTACCCTACTCACATTCTCGTCACCGTAAATTCCACCCTACGATTCAGACGACGACCTTCTTCGATGTTATTGGTGGCACGTGGCCGATACATCCCGTAACCTTTGACCGACATCCGATAATCCTGAATCCCTTTGGTTTCCAGATACTCTTTCACGGCATTGGCACGATTGAGGCTGAGCTGTATTTTTTCGTTTCGGTTTCCGGTATTGTCGGTATGACCAGAAATCTCAATTTTCACCCCAGGATTCAACTCCAGAAAGGCCACAAGACGGTTCAACTCCGGGAAGGAGGCTTTCAACACCTCCCATCTGCCTGTTTCGAAGTATATATTTTCCAGCACCAATGAGCTGCCCATTTTGATCGGTTGAAGACGAATTGTGCGCTCAATCGAGGTTTTGTCATAGAGGGTGTCAGTGAGAATGTCCTGCCCGTAGAACAAATACCCGGGTGCCAGTACATTGATTGACACCAGTCCATAGGAAGGGAGTAATAGGACATAGGAACCATCCTCGGAGCTACTTTTTGTAGCGGTAAGCGAATCCAGCGTACTGTTCTCTGTGAGGGTAATGGCAGATTCCAAGGGAGCTGAAGACTCATCATCAATTACTGATCCAATCATGATCGCCGGTGTGCGGTAAGGCCGCACATCAAGGCCGCGTTCCGGATCACCAAAATTGATCAGCCAGATGTCATACACGCCATAGTGAGAAGGAATCGTTATATTTTCCCTTGGCTTGTTTTGCACATGCCCCAAAGCCAGAAACCCTCCTGTGGTGACTTCTGTGAGATCAATCAGCTGATCTTTGGCTCGGTACCCGATATTCCGGGACCACACCACATCGCCGATCCCGTCAATTTTCAGAAACCAACCATCATAATAGCCTTCATTTTGCTTCAAATCACCATTAACGGATAGCGTCATACCAACAAGGACATAGCCGCCGTTTTGGGCGGCTATGATGGCGCTGAATCCTTCGTGCCGGGTCCCTCCATAGGCATGACTCCAGGCATACCGACCAGTAGAATCAAATTTTACGATCCATCCGTCTCCTTTTCCATGTTGCCCGGATACATAGCCATTGGTGGAAAAGGCGGTTCCGGCCAGGAGCAGGTTGCCAGATTCATCCAGCACAGAGTCGTGAATATCATCATTGTCATTTCCGCCGATTACCTGCTGGAAGGTGATATCCCATTCACGATTCAGGTCCACCACCCACAGATCTTTCTTTCCGAAGTTGGCATTGACATCTCCCCCCTCAGCATCGCTGGAGCAAATCAGCCGGATTTTCCCAGCCAGATGATGGATGCGTGCAATCCTATCATTCCCATGGCCCCCGAAGTGCTTTTCCACCAGCAACTCGCCCTCCGGCGAGAGCCGGGCCAGCCAGCCATCCAAGCCTCCATGGTGTGTAGATCGCATGGTACCATCGACGGAGCTGGATTCGCCACCGATCAAAATATTGCCGTCTGACTCCCGAGCGATGCACCACGCATAATCCATACCGGATCCTCCAAATGATTCCACCCATTGCAGGCGACCACCCGGAGAAACCCGGGCAGCCCAGATGTCTGTGCCTCCCCTATTGACAGAAAAGTCACCATCTTTGGAGTCTGTGGTTCCCACACACAAAAATCCACCATCGGGGGTAACAATCATGCCAGCCAGTTCATCCCGTCCTGAACCACCAATGAGGGTGCGCCAGAATGTTTTGCCCTGCGTGGCATACTTGGTGATCACGACGTCTACATCGTCGCTATGATTGCCTTTTCCAATCCGGTCCTGAGAGCGTGTTTGAACTCCCAGGACAATTGTTCCGTCGGGGAGATAGATAATTTTCTTTCCAGTGTCGTAGTCTGAGCCTCCCAGCAGCTGTTGCCAGTAGGCCACCTGCGCATGTACCGGCACCAACATGAGGGAGATTGCCAGTACTGCCAGGATTTTGACAATCGAAAAAATAGGGCTGCGAGAAGCTTCGTCCATGTATCAAATCAAACTTTTGGAAAATTCCTGTTCAAAGAGATGTCGGATGAGCGGATAGGTATCATCTGCTACCTTGAGCCACTCTTCCTTTGACTTCCAACTGACAGCCTGAATGCCCTCTTCTTCCTGAGGAACCAATTCTTCTCCCGAAGAAGCCTTCATCCGAAACCAGTGTGTTGTTTTCAACACCCAATTTCTTCCTCTTCTGAACGTATGAAAGGTCTTCCCAATTTCATCTAGCAGCTGAATTTCCTGCACCCCGGTCTCCTCCTGCACCTCACGGACAGCCGCTTCCTCCACGGGCTCCAGCCATTCTACCCGCCCTTTTGGCAGGGTCCATTTGTTACGGGTGTTAATACAGAGGTAAGCGCGAACCTCGTTCTGCACCAGCCCACCTGCTGCATCGACATGCTTAAACAAATCCAGCCAGGGTTCTACAAACGCTTCTCTGGCTTTATGGCTCTTAAACTGTACCCTCACCGTCGCCGGGATTTCCCTAAACACCTCATTTTTCTGAAGCTCAAACAGGTGGTCTAACAGCTCCGGATCTCCATCTGCTTCTATCTCAAATTCCTGTCCGGGATAGTCTGTCCCTTTAAAAAAATAGCCCATCAGTTCTGCGAAACTCATGGGAGGATCTTCTGAAGGACGAGGGGATTGGTTCACCACAAAGTCCAGGCAAAGATTCAGTGCAAAAATTTTCATAGCTTTGCTCGCCAACAACTCAATTTGCCTTGGAAAGCAGCAAAATAGCAGAGTATCTGCTAAAAATCAAAGCAGTTAAGCTTCGCCCAGATGAACCATTTACGTGGGCATCGGGCTGGAAATCGCCCATCTACTGCGACAATCGCCAGACCTTATCCTATCCTGAAATCCGCCAGGCCATCCGAAATGCCTTCGTGGCCAGAATCCGGAAGGATTATTCCGAAGCAACCGGGATTGCAGGCGTCGCCACAGGCGGCATTGCGCAGGCTGCGCTCGTTGCTGAGGCACTGGATCTGCCGATGATCTACATTCGCAGCCAGGCCAAAGGTCATGGGATGGAAAACCTCCTGGAAGGAAAAGTGGAAGCCGAGGGCCAGTATGTGGTGATCGAAGACCTTGTCTCAACAGGTGGCAGCAGCGCCAAAGCGGTTAAAGCCCTGCAGGCTTCGGGAGCCACTGTCCTGGCCACCCTGTCGATCTTCAGTTATGGGTTTCCCCAGGCCGATGATACCTTCCGAGAAACAGGAACTCCCTACTATCCCCTCGCAAATATGGATGATTTGCTTACAAAAGCCACAGAGATCGGGTATCTCTCCTCAGACCAAGTAGCTCTGGTCCGTTCATGGCGGCAGGATCCGGCATCGTGGGGAAAATAGAGGGTCCTGCCGGCACTTTTTCCAAAACTATCTACCTTTATCACAGGTTATTTCTATAGAATTAAGACCATATATGGAAAACACTTTCCTCACCACCCTTCAGGACAGCGCCTTTAAAAATGACATCCTCCACGTTGATGCTTATGCCGGCGAGCTGACGGTGACACTCAAGCCTGACAAGCTGCACGGTTTTCTGCGCATGTTGAAAGAGCAGTATGGCTTCACCTATTTTGGGGATCTCACCGCCAGTGACCACTACACAGATGAGGACCGCTTTGAACTGAGCTATCATCTGGTCAACCTGGGTAAGCAACAGCGAATCAGGGTTTCCTGTAAGCTGGATGAAAATAACCCGGTCACTGAGACAGTTACTGACCTCTTTCCAGCAGCTAATTGGCTGGAGCGCGAAGCTTTTGACATGATCGGGATTCGCTTTGAGGGCCATGATGATTTGAGGCGAATGTTTCTGCCGGAAGATTTTCAATGGTATCCCATGCGGAAAGAATTCCCCCTGCTGGGCATTCCCGGATCTATTCCACTTCCGGACAAAGATCCACCCAAAGGGTATAACTGATCTGTTCTGTGAACAAACAAACACACTGTCTCGAAAGGGGCAGTTTTTTTGTTTATGATCACAAAGTCCTACAAAGGATTTCAAAGAGTACACTGAAAAATCTATGTGGAAAGATAGACTTCAGAGATCTCCTTTTTTTGAACCTATAGCGACTACACGGTCATTTATTTAATG
>CAZLKP010000132.1:0-5541 GCA_964560095.1 uncultured Bacteroidia bacterium | reverse complement strand
ATCATTTTTTGTAGTGTCTATCTCTACCTACAGTACCTATGGCCTTGAGGGCAGCGGGATGATCGGAAATCTCCGCTATGCATCCTCTAGTGGTGGATATGGAGGAGGTGGCAACAATTCCAATGGGAATACCTTTTTTCGCAATGGCTACACGGGCATAGGCGGCGGTAGCTCCGGAGGCACATCCTATGTGATCGGGAAGGATTTTAGTGTCATTGTTGATTGAGAAAATTCATTTATACTGACAGATGTTTCTTCCCGGAGTGAAGAACATCAGGGAGTCCGGCTGTTGGCCTTCTTATCTTTGTAGCATATACTGAGTAGCCATGCCAGCCTCTACAATTATTCGCCCCAGCCTACTGACAAAACTCACCTCTATCCGAAATAAGATGATCCGGATGGAGGCTGATTTTCAGCCACAACTCGGCCAGATACACCCCAACTATCTGGACAGCGCCAGAAATCTCATTCACTATCTGGCGCTTCGCACACTTAATCTCCGGGATCTGCAGTCACGCCTCACTGATCTGGGCTTATCCTCGCTGTCCCATTCCGAGGGAGCTGCGTTGGCCAATCTCCATCAGGTCATTCGTCTGCTGGGGATTCTGGAAGAGAAGGAAGATGATTTCGTACCGGATTTTCCCCCCGGGGCATACTCTTATTCCAAGAGCCGCACCTCTCTGCGTGCCAATAAGCGTCGTCTGCTGGGACAGAGCCACCGCACCAACCACACACGGATCATGGTCACCCTTTCGTCAGAGGCAGCGGTTGACCGCTCCATCATCTCTGGACTGCTCGATGCGGGGATGGATGTGGCCAGAATAAATTGCAGCCATGATGGCCCAGAAGTATGGGCGGGCATGAAGCAAATCCTCGCCGAAGAAGCTGCCCTTCGCAAGCGCCATTGTCCGATCTATATGGACCTGGCAGGCCCCAAGCTCAGAACCGGACCTGTAGAAGTACGAAAGGCGAAGAAAAAAAAGAAAAAGAAAGAAAAGATTGTCGATTACCTCACCCTGAATCAGGGAGATATTCTTCATTTACACAAGAAGTCCGTTGTCGGAAGAAATGCACAGATTGATGACGCTAAGCAGGTGCTCGAACCAGCCAAAATTTCCCTAAGCTTGTCAGAGGCATTTGATGATATTCAGGAAGGGGATTCGGTCTTTTTTGACGATGGAAAAATTGGTTCCATTGTTCTTCGTAAACAAGCTGATGTCCTCATCCTCAGGATAACCCAGGCCGGGTTGGAAGGCAGCAAGCTCAAAGCAGAAAAAGGCATCAACTTCCCGAACACACAGCTGAATATTGCCTCGCTGACCGAAGATGACTATGCAGTTCTTCCATTCATTGCTGAGCATGCAGACATGGTTGGGTACTCCTTTGTGAGAGAAGCTAGTGATGTGCAATTATTGCAGGAAAAGCTGGCAGAACTCGGCCGGGAAGATATGGGAATCATCCTCAAAATCGAGACCCGCGCCGCATTTGACAATATCCCTTCCCTGTTGCTGCAGGCGATGCAAAGTCCTACTATCGGTGTGATGATTGCCCGCGGTGACCTGGCAGTGGAAGTGGGTTGGGAACGAAATTCAGAAGTCCAGGAAGAATTACTGTGGATTTGTGAAGCTGCTCATGTACCAACCGTGTGGGCAACCCAGGTATTGGAAAAACTCGCCAAAAAAGGTGTGGCTACACGGGCAGAAATCACAGATGCAGCCATGGCCTCTCGGGCAGAATGTATCATGCTTAACAAAGGCCCCTACATCACGCAGGCGGTCAAAACCCTTGATAACATCATTTCACGCATGGACTCCCACCAGGAGAAGAAAAAAGGGATGCTCAGACCACTGAATGTGGCGAAGCATTTCTTTGAGTTGAATCAGGGAATTATATGACCAAACCCTTTCACGTGATTCGGGTGACCCTTCCAAAAATTTCGGTCCAGTACATACCTCTCGATCAGCCAGAAACATCAATTAGATACTTCCTGGGAAAAATATTTTGTTGATTGACAATTTCTCTAAGAAGATTCGTGGTCCTGAGGGCAGAAATATCTTTCAATCCCATGATACATTAATTCAGACAACTATACAGGTTCAAGGACAATTTTAGCGCTGCATGTCAGGAAAATAGGGATACCTCTGCGGCGATACCCAAGCTGGCTAGACGGCTTACCCCTAAAAAACGAGTATATGCACCCGTGGTGGACCATCCCGTGATTCACTCAACCAGGGTAATAAGATTATTTTGTGCCAGCGATTACTTGATACCCAAAGACAACCCAACGGTCTACTTTGTCACCTGCTTTCTGAACTGATCCGGACTTACTCCCTCTCGCTGCTTAAAAAAGCGGCCGAAATAGGTGTTAGAAGAAAAGTTGAGTGTGTGAGAAATTTCACTAACGGTCAACCCTTCATGCAGCAGCAATCGCTTAGCTTCCAGCATGAGCCTGGACCGGATGTATTCTCCGGCTGACATTCCTGTGTGCTCCCGAATGATTCGGTTGAGGTAGTTGGGCGTCAGGGCCATCCTGTCGGCATAGTCCCTCACCTGATGGAGGTTCCGGTAGTGCTCTTCGACCAAATTTTTGAACTCCACGACTTTTCGCTGAACGTAGGTCAGAGACGCCGTGGCATCTTCGGGAAAGAGTCGACGGAATTCAAACAGAAGGATATTGAGGTATGATCTCAGCACAGGTTCAGAGCTGACATGGTTGCGCTCCATTTCCTGGATCGTGAGAAAAGAAAGCTGAAAGATTCTGGACTGGTCTTTCTCAGGAATCTCAACCACAGAGGTTCCGGCATCTGCTGAAAAGAATGGAAATCGGCTGAGTACGTTTTGATGATATCTCAGGGAAAAGAAATCATCGGTGAACAGAAACAGGTATCCCTCTAGGTCTTGAATCTTTTCCCAGGCATGTACCTGGCCGGGATGCATCAGCAAGGCACTTCCCTTCTTCAAGATGTAGGAATGGAAATCCACCTGATGCTGACAGGATCCGCCTGTTACAATGAGAATGAGATAGTGCTGATATCTATGTGGATTCAGGTCGAGTTGATACGCTTTATGGTAGTCTTCGAACTTACACACGAAGAAATGTTCCAGGTGGCCCGGAATATCGGTGCCATCAAGATTCGCGATTGGGTGGGGTTCAGATTTCATCACAATATTCATAAACGGGACTCGAAGAATATTTTTTTCTATCTTTAACTGCTAAATATGTCACAAATCAGCCCTATTTCAAAGGATAATTTTTCAAAAGGATTTTTATCGGCTTAAGATCGACCACTACTCGTATTAACATATAGAAATAATCGTTTATTTTAGATGAAGCAGACAGCCTCGTCACCATTTCTTCATCTTTCCTCCATGCAATACAAACCCGTTAAATTCGCCTCCCAAAAAACAGATGAATTTCTTCACCAGCTCCGCGCCAGAGTAAAACACCACTTCAAAGAAAGCCAAATATCAACCTATGGGAATCGGGAAATGGTCATCAAAACCATTATCATTCTGATGATGTACCTGGTTCCCTACACCCTTGTGATCAGCGGATGGATCTCCAACGCCTGGCTACTCCTTCTATTTTGGCTCACCATGGGAGGCTTCAAAGCTGCCATCGGGATGGCTATCGCCCATGACGCCAACCACGGGGCTTATTCTTCCAACAATCATGTCAATAATGCCATCGGTTTCCTGCTCAATATGGTCGGAGGATTTGATGCCAACTGGAAAATCCAGCACAACCGCCTGCACCACTCCTACACCAATATTGACGGACACGACGAGGATATCGCTCCCGGACCGGTTCTTAGACTTCATCCGGAACAACCCTGGTACAAACACCACAGGACCCAGCACCTCTATGCATGGTTTGTATATAGCCTCATGACGCTTTTCTGGGTTACAGGAAAAGATTTCAGGCAACTGCGTCGATACCACAAAACTGGCATGCTCGGAAAGCGACCGGGAAGATACCAAAAGCTTCTTTGGAAGCTGATCGGAACGAAGGCTCTGTATTTTGCTTACATGCTTGTATTGCCCCTCCTGCTGAGCCCTGCACCCTGGTGGCTCACGATTCTCTTTTTCATTCTGATGCACCTTGCTGCCGGGCTCACGCTGGCATCCATTTTCCAACTGGCTCATGTGATGCCCAGCTCAGAATTTCCCATGCCAGACAAAGACCTGCGTATAGAATCCCACTGGGCGGTGCACCAACTGGAAACAACTACCAATTTTTCACAGAAAAGCCGAATATTTTCTTGGTTCATCGGTGGGTTAAACTTTCAGATCGAACATCACCTATTCCCCAACATCTGTCACATCCACTATCGGCAATTATCCAAAATTGTGGCTGAAACTGCCAGAGAGTATGATCTCCCATACCATGTTCAGGGCAATTTCTTCCAGGCGCTCGGTAGTCATTTCCGGATGTTGAAGATGCTTGGAAGCCAGTCTTTTAGGTGATTTATCTTGCCCTGGAATACCCGTAAACATCCGGCAAGAGGATCTGTTCACCAGATTCGTCTTCGACCTGAAGATCATACCTGATGCGGATAAAGGTACCTTCAGGGGCTCTCGAAAAAATTCGCCACATGTCTGCTTCTCCTACTCCAATACATCCATTGGAATAGGCTCGGCCCAATGTTTCAGGATTTGTCGTACAGTGAATTAGCTGTCCAGTACAGACGCCATTGATCTCTGGATCCAGGCTGGGGATGAGTGGAAGCAGAGTTCTGCGGCCGTCATCACGTCGGGTGGTCTCATATCGTGCACCGGTGCGTGGATTCGCGAAAATAGGATGGTAGTTGATCCCAGAAATCTTGCCTGTTCCGGTTTTGGTCCGGAGATCAGCCAGGCGATCACCATCTGCAAAATAGCCTTTCCGATTTTGCCCTACACGAATAGATATCTTCATCACTTCCCGCTGTCCCTCCATGATGCGCAAAGCATACTCCGGAATGTTGATATCGATCCAGGTCAGAGCAATTCGCTCACTGAGCTGCACGCCCCATTTTTCCCCAGGGATAAAAAGCTGCTCGCCCTCCCTGATTACGATTTCCTGGCTTTGGTCATACACAAAGGAATCCCGGGCAGCCATCTGATAGTAATCTGTATGTACCAGCCGTTCCAGGATCCAGCCGTTAGCCCGCATGAGCAGATGCGGATGAACCGAGTATCCTGTCAGGGTGTCCATCGCCTCAGAAATACTATCCATCACTGGGAAAAAATCTGCAATCCGCACAGCGCGGGGCATTGAATCGGAGTAAGTGCCTCGTTCCTGACGATGTTCAGGCACGATTTCCTCCTCCCATCCCAAAGTCGCGTCTGGAGGGGAAAGCTCCTCGCTACAGTGAAACGAAAGCAGAGAAAGCAGCAGCAGAAAACATACATAAATTTGATTCATAGGATTCTATTGCCGACCTGGAAATGTGCCCATTTCCAGCAGCCGTCCCAATGACCGTTCTCAGTCGCAAAAGTGATTAGTTGACGAAAGGGGGAGTATTCGGAGAAAACCTGCTGGCAGATTGTGCTGAAGCT
>CAZLKP010000131.1:0-11095 GCA_964560095.1 uncultured Bacteroidia bacterium | reverse complement strand
GGGCGATTTTCCGCAGATTCGAGAGGTGGAAGGGATTGATATTGTCGAAGGCCGATTTATCAACCAGTTGGATATCAACCAGAAAAGAAAAACTGCGATCATTGGCAGACGGGTACAGGAGGTATTGTTTGAAGAATGGGAAGATCCTATCGGGGAAGCCATTCGGGTCAATGGGGTGTATTTCAACGTGGTTGGTGTATTTGAAACCAAAACTACCGGCGACCGCAAGGAGCGGGATGAAAGCCGGATCTATATTCCCTTTACCACCTTTCAGCGGGCTTTTAATAACGGAAATCGCGTGGGCTGGTTTGCTGTCCGGAGTCAGGACGGTGTTCCGGCCTCCGAGGTGGTAGCGGATGTCATGGCCATTCTGAAACGTCGGCACAGCGTCCATCCGGATGATGACCGGGCATTTGGTCACTTCAATCTGGAAGAACAATTCAATCAAATTCAGGGCTTGTTTAGAGGCATCGAAATCCTGGTGTGGATCGTCGGCATCGGAACCCTGGTCGCCGGCGTCATCGGCGTGAGCAACATCATGCTGGTGATTGTGAAGGAGCGAACCAAAGAGATTGGTATTCGCCGGGCGATCGGTGCCAAACCTCTGCATATCATCACACAGATTTTGCTCGAATCCATTGTGCTCACCGCCCTGGCAGGATACATCGGCCTGATGGTCGGTGTTCTTTGTCTCGACGCAGTCAATCTGCTGGTCGGCGAAGGGGCTGAGATGTTCCGCGATCCGGAGGTGGATCTGGCCATGATCAACCGCGCACTGATCGTGTTGGTCCTGGCCGGAGCTTTTGCCGGGTTCATACCCGCCCGAAAAGCCATTGCTGTTCACCCGGTTGATGCGCTCAGGGCGGAATAAAAGCCAATACTCACATTCATGTGCACAACCCTCAACTCTTAACCCTCAACTCCCATGTCAAGAACCGCAACCATCATCATTCTCAGTGTGATTCTCCTGTCCATAGTGGGTGGGGCCATATTTTTGTACAGCAAAAACCAGCAGCCGGATATCGTATTTGGGACAGTGAAACCCGAATACAAAGACATCGTGAAAAAAACTGTAGCAACCGGCTCCATTGTTCCCCGCAAGGAAATTGAGATCAAGCCGCAGGTATCAGGGTTAATTTCAAAGATGTATGTCGAAGAAGGCGATGTGGTAGATCGGGGGGATCTGATTGCTTCTGTTGAGATTGTGCCCGACATGGTTTCGCTCAACAATGCTGAAAACCGGCTGCGCCGGGCCAATATTGCGCTCACCAATGCCGAGCGGGAGTACAACCGCAACAAGCCGCTGTATGAAGAGGGGGTGATTTCTGATATCGCCTTTCGCCAGGCTGAGCTTAATTTTAACAATGCCAAGGAGGAAGTAGCGGCTGCTCGCGACAATCTGGACCTGATCCGGAAAGGATCTACCAGCCGCAGCGGAAGAAATTCTCTCACCAATGTGCGGGCAACAGCTGCCGGTATGGTCCTTGAAATTCCGGTGGAGGAAGGATTTTCTGTGATTGAGGCCAATAACTTCAACGATGGAACCACCGTAGCTATCGTGGCTAACATGGAAGACATGGTCTTCGAAGGAAAAATCGATGAGTCGGAGGTAGGAAAGCTCAGCCTCGGGATGGATCTTTTGCTGACGGTCGCCGCCATAGACGATGCCAGTTTTCACGCGAGGCTGGAATTTATCGCGCCTAAGGGAGTGGAAGAAAACGGCGCCATCCAGTTTGAAATCCGGGCTGCTCTGGAAAATGTTCAGGACAAATTTCTCCGGGCCAAATACAGCGCCAATGCCGATATCGTGTTGGAGAGTCGAGACAGTGTCATGGTCCTGCCGGAAGGCTTGCTTTCTTTCGAAGGCGACTCCGCTTATGTAGAGATCGAAACCTCACCTCTGTCATTCTCCCGGCAGTATGTGGAAACAGGCCTCTCAGATGGGATCAATATCGAAATCAAAAGTGGCATCCGTGATGATGACGCAGTCAAAGATCCCAACCAGACCTATGAGGACGGGGTAAAACCAGCTCAGGCAGAGTAGGAGGGCTCACCATGGCGGGGGTAGATAAGAAGCGCCATACGAATTCGTTTAGGTATATAGGTGATTTGAATGTCCGAATATCTAACATCATTGGTGTCAGGTATCAGGAATTCACTACTTTTATCTCATGCCTTTCTGATAGATGAGACGATTATCTACCATTGTTCTGTTTGTTCTGATGCTGGGATCACTTGTTGCCCAAGAGGCAACAAATATCGACAGCCTCCGCCAGTCGGTTACGAGGTTGGAAGCGGATGACAGACCCGCGGCATACAGGCCCGGTATTTACCGTCTGTTACAAGCAGGCGCATTCGACGATGCCCTGATTTTTGCCCGGGAATCCCTGCAGCATAGTTCGGAACTGAGTCAACCCAGAATGATCGGCCTGGCACTTTATGACCTGGGTCGGGTTCATATGATCCGGGAAGAAGCGGGAGAGGCCATTGATGTCTTCATCCGAAGCCTGGGATACCTGGAGACGGGCTCCACAGGAAATTCAGACCTCCAAGAGGTGTTGCAGTCGCTGGTTCAGGCACATTTGTCTCTCAACCAATACGACGAAGCGCTCGAATTTCTCCGGCAGGATAACCAGCTTGCCTTGCTTCGCGGGGACAGCACCCATCTGGCTGAAACCTATGGACAGCTCGGTCAGGTGCAAGAAAAACTTGGGGGGAATGAACTGGCCCAGCAGCTCTATTTTGATTCCTATGAGGTGTATAAACAACTCGAGGATACGGCCGGCATTGCCCTTGCACTCAACAATCTGGGGCGCACCTATATCCAGGGGGGTAAATATCAACTGGCCATCAACACCTTTGAAGAAGAGCTGGGCCTGCATGATCTGCGACAATATGAGGAAGGGCGCGCCAGAGCCTTCAACCAGCTCGGTCTGGTGTATCTGTCGATGGACAGCGCCCGGAAAGCGCAGAATTACTTTGACCTCGCACTCGTGATTCGGGACGATCTCCCCGACCGCCCTGCCCGTGCCGAAACACTTCGGAATATCGGCGAGACGTACATGAATATGAAGGAATACAACCGGGCACTCGTTCACTTTGATCTGGCGCTCAGGCAGCTGGCAGCCAGTGGTGATTCCAGTGCGCGCATCCTCTACGATATGGGCAGGGCTTATTACCAAAACGAGGAATACGACAACGCGATTGAGATTCTCAAAGCCAGCCTTCGCCAGACGCCCAGACAAACCCTCGACACGGTCAGAAGAGGCGCTTATAAATTGCTCTCAGAGGTTTATACCCGCACAGAAAACCTCAACGAGGCCCTGCATTATTATCAGCTCTTTACCGGGTTGAACGACTCTCTGTTTTCTAAGTTGCACCAGCGGGAAATCTCCGAGATTGAATCCAGAACACAGAAATACGCCCTCCAGAAAGAACGGGAGGTGATCAACAAGGAGCGGGAACTTGCCAGGGAGCGGGAGTCTTCCAGACTCTTGACTTTGTACGGGAGTTTTGTCGTGTTAGCCCTCATCATCGTTCTGGTGATCATTCTCTATCGCCAGAACCGGATCAAACAGCGCAACAACGACCAGTTGGCCAGCCAGAATAAGGTCATTCACCTGCAAAACCGCCAACTCCACAAAATCAACCAGAGACTGGAAGAGGCCAAAAAAGCTGCTGAAGCTGCTTCTGTAGCTAAATCCAACTTCCTGGCTACCATGAGCCACGAAATTCGGACCCCAATGAACGGGATCATCGGCATGACGAGCCTGCTCATGGACACCCCGCTGAACGAGCTCCAGAAAAAATACGCACGCACCATTTCTAACAGCTCTAACAACCTTCTCAATATCCTCAACGATATTCTGGACTATTCCAGGGTGGAAGCCGGCAAGCTGGAACTGGAAATCCGTTCTATGGATGTCCGTGACCTGCTGGAAGAGGTGAAAGCTCTCTTCGGTAATACCGCTAGCGAAAAGGGCGTGCTATTGGAATATTCCCTTTCGAAAGATGTGCCGCAGTATATCCTCTCCGACCCAACCAGACTAAGGCAGGTGCTGGTGAACCTTGTGAGCAATGCCCTCAAGTTTACCTCGGATGGCTTTATCCGGATTTTCGTCTCTCTTAAAACGGATATTCCTGACGCCTCTGATGAGCCAGATCAGGACCATCCCCTCTATGTCTCTTTTGCCGTGGAAGATACCGGCATTGGTATCCCGATAGATAAGCTGGAGAGCATTTTTGACTCTTTCCAGCAGGTAGACAACTCAGTATCTCGAAAATTTGGAGGAGTAGGTCTGGGGCTGGCCATTTCACGCAAACTCACCGAACTCATGGGAGGAGGAATCGCCGTCAGTAGTGAGGCCGGGAAAGGATCGGTATTTTCCTTCTACATTGCTGCTGAGGAGGATGATTCCGGAAAATCCAAAGCAGCCGAAGAGGAGAAATCCTTCCAGTTTGACAAACTGGTCGGGGAGCGCTTTCCCCTTCGGATTCTTGTGGCGGAAGACAACATGGTCAATCAGGCTGTTATTGAAGGAATCCTTGGAAAAATGGGCTTTCAGATCGATATGGTGTCCGATGGACTGGCAGCAGTGGAAGAAACCGTCAGCCAGGGATATGACCTTATCTTCATGGACATACAGATGCCGGAAATGGATGGGATCACGGCTACCAAAGAGATCGCCAAGCGCGTGGTTCCCGATAAGCGCCCGATCATTATCGCTATGACGGCCAACGCCATGAGTGGTGTGCGGGAGGAATATTTGCAAGCGGGGATGGATGATTATATCTCCAAGCCTTTTAAGCTTTCTGATCTGGAGAAGGCCATTACCAGCTGGGGAGCCAGGATTTTGGCTCGTAGGGGGCAGTTTACCTCCTGAGCAAATAAAAGATGTTTGCTGGGTATTTTGCATTTGGAGTCTTTTTTGGGAAAATCAGGCTGAGCAAACACGGATTTTTGTGTCTGGTAGACCGCAGATTTCCCGCTAGGTTGAACCTGTTACTCACACGTTCACCTTCCATCCCAACCCATGCCCCGAATCAGATTCTCACGCTTGGTCATCTGCCTCTCAGGTCTATTGCTGACCAGCTTCCATACGGCTGCTCAATCTGATTTTCTCATCGAACTGTTGGATCATCTGGGCCATGAAGACCTTCGTCCTCCGGAATACTGGGATCACCTGGTTGTGTTGGCCGGTCAGGCTGCTGATCAGGCAGGATGGTTGCCACAAATGAGTTTGTCAGCTGATTTTCCAGGTTTGACCCGACAAATTGAGCCCATTTTGCAAGATGACGGCTCTCAACAGTTTGTGTCGAGAAGCCAATCATACATGGGGGCCAATGTCAGGGTGCGCCAGCAGATTCCCTGGACCGGAGGAGAGATTGTGCTCAGGAGCGGGCTGTACCGTGTCCAGAATTTTGCCCCTTGGCAAGGTGTTTCGTGGCAAAGCCTTCCGGTTCTAGTGAGTATAAACCAGCCGATAGGACAGGGAAGGCCCCTGATCCGACAGCAAGAAGAACGAAGCTTGGAGGAGCAACTGGCAGGCAGGCGTTTGGATCTGGCACAGAGACAGCAGCTGGCAGATTTCGCCACCGACTGGCTGCTTAGGGAACAGCGGGCGCGTATCTGGGAGTATGCACTGCGAACCATGGAGCGGCAAGATTCGCTTCATGCCCACACATTGCACCTGTACAGGGAGGGGATGGTCTCCATGGAAGACAAAATGTCGGGAGACATCAGACGGGCCGCCAGCCGCCAGGCAGCGGATCGGGCCTGGATAGCATATCAGGCAGCAGATGCCCGCTTCCGCCTGCGCTGGGCAGGCCCGGAGTCGATCTCTGTGGAGATGCCTTCACAACCTCCCCCTGAGATGGGGTTTGCCGAAACAGATCTCTCCCGCCTCTTGGCTGTGCATCCAGATTTGATGGAGGTAGAGGTTCACATCCGTCGGCTTGAATGGAATCTGCAGGATAGCAAGCAACAGGGGCGACCCCGTGTGTATCTGACTGCGGGGGTTGGTCTCAACCAGAGCGGCGTTTCATTCGCCGAATCCTATCAAAGCCCGGCTGGCAGCCAGTATCTCACGGCTTCCCTGGAATACCCATTATACGACTGGGGGAAAAACCGGCAGGAACAGGCCGCGCTGACTGCGTCTATTCGGGCCGAGGCAAGCCGCCGGGATCAGCGCCAACAGTCCCTTTTGGCCGAAGCTTCGGTTGCGTTCATACGCTTGGAAGGACTCCGAAGCGTGTGGGTGCAAAGCCTCGAACGCATCAGACAGGCAGAATCATCCTGTGAATGGCTCAGAAAGCAGTTTTTTGAGGGGCAGATCCTTCCCCGGCAATTGTTCCTGGCTCATGAAGAACTTGACCGGCTTCGTCAGGAACATCTTCAGATCCTGACCGAGATGTGGATGATCTGGCTCAGGTTACAGATTCTGGATGCCACCTGGATTTCCTCGTTGTCAGCCCATTCGCCATGAAAAAACAAGAATTGTTCATCCGGTTTCTGGTGATCGCTCTGGCTTGTATCGGGTGGGCCACGGTGGGGTATCTGCCATTGGGAGATCCCGAACCAGATCGTGTGACTCAACTCAGAATCGAAACGACCTGGCCTTTTGCTTCTGCACTTCGGGTCGAGGAGGTGATAACCTCCCCACTGGAACAGCAATTGAGCCGGATTCCCGGGATCATGTCCACTGAATCCCGTTCGGAAAAAGGGCGGTGCAGCGTGACCCTCGAGCTTGAGAACCCTGATGATGCGCGGGATACAGAAGCCATGGTTCGGGCAGTCATCCGAAGTCTGGTGGCCAGGTGGCCCGTGACTGTGGGTATGCCGGAGATGGAAAAACTTCGGAAAGATGAGCGCCAACGTCGCTCTGCTCTGGAATTTCATCTTGAATCTGACCTCCCAGACAGGGAGGTCTATCAATGGGTACAGCCCCGGATGCAGATCCTGATCTCCCGGTTTCCGGGCATCCGGTCGGTAGAATACCCTGCATTCAGACAAGCCATACAGACGATTCTTGTTCATCCGGAATGGATGAAAGATGAGATCCTTTCCCCTTCTTCCCTGGGCCAATGGCTGAGTCATTTACAACAGGATGTGACCCTGTCATCTTCTGATGCTTTCGGCCTGCCGCTGCGGTGGAGAATGATGGGGACAGCCCCCTCTGATCTGCAGGAGATAGAGGTTCCCGTTACAGGGTTGGGAACAGTTTCCCTGGGCAGTCTGGCTCGCATTGAGCAGCGAGAGATACCAAAGGCCCGGCGAAGGATCAATGGAAAGGATATGCTGGGGATGCATGTGTTTGTGCATCCGGGGAAAGATCAGGCCGGGCTCAGTCGGGACTTGCAGGTAGCCCTCCGCAGACTGGAGCAGGCATCAGAGGGAGAGGTCCGGTTTGTATTGGTAAAGGATCGGCTACGGGGCCAAAATCAGGTCCGGCGAAACGTGTTGGTTCAGTGTGGTTTGGCGATTGTTGTGCTGGGGTTATTTCTGTGGATGCTCTATTCCTGTCAGCATTTGCTGTTTTTGTTCACGACCCTTGCCACCACGCTGGGTTTGGTATTTTTGTATCTCTGGCTATCTGAGAGTCATTTGTCCGTGATTGTGACCGGATCCCTCACCATGGGTCTGGGGATGATCGTGGACAACGGCATGATGCTGCTCTCCATAGACCCTTCCGGAAGTCGAAAACGGCGAATCATTCCTCTGTTGGGAGCTACAGCCTCGACCATGATTCCATTGCTGCTGATCTCTCAGTTTCACGCATCCGGGCAGCTGATTCGTCAACTGGCTACACCGATGATTGTGATGTTGGGGGCATCCCTCCTGGTGAGTTGGGCTTTTTTGCCAATGATCCGACCGGGTGGCAACCAGCCAT
Organism: uncultured Bacteroidia bacterium; assembly: GCA_964560095.1. Classification (GTDB taxonomy): domain Bacteria; phylum Bacteroidota; class Bacteroidia; order J057; family J057; genus JANQTF01. The sequence continues at coordinate 3,206 of CAZLKP010000131.1, read as the reverse complement.
GGCAAAGAATCCATGCACCGGGTTGGCTGATCTGGATGGTTCGCAGCATCCACGCTGGCCGCAAATGGATAGGTGTGGGTTTGATTCTGTTGGTTGGCATACCCATTCCCGACATGCCTGATGAGATCCATGTGTCGAAACGGATAGATGCTATCTACGAGCAGGTAACTGGCAACTATATGTTTAGGGAGGTGTGGGAACCCCGGATTCAACGTTGGCTAGGAGGCTTGCTCAGGCCCTTTTTGATGGAGGCTTCGAAAGAGGCAAGTGCCGGGGAGCAGGATGGGGTTTCTGTACACATGACGGGAAATGCGGAAGCTGGCACACCGGGTCCGCTGATCTGTGAGACAGCCATTCGGATAGAGCAGGCCTTGCTCCCATTCCACAGCTACTACGATATGCTGGATCTTTCCTGCGGACCCGGTTCTGGCATGTCATTAGAAGTTGGCTTCAATGAATGGCAGCTCAACCAGGGATTTCCGTTAAAAATCTACCAGATGTTGGTGAGGCATGCCAGACGTACCAGCGGAATGGAGTGGCATATTCATGGGGTCGGAGATCCCTGGACCAATCGAGGGATCAGCAGTAACGGTTTTCAGCTCCAGTTTCATGGGTATCATCTTGATGCGTTGCTGCGTGTCATGGAATCGGTGTATGATTCGCTGTCGCAGCTCCGAAATGTTGTGGATGTTCGGTTTGGCTGGGAAAACCGCCTGTCCGATCCTGGAGTTTTGCTGGCGGTGGATCATGGTCTGCTGGCTGAAAGCGGAAGCTCCTGGCCAGCTCCCGTCCGGGATCTGATCTTGTGGAACAGGGGTGTGAATCCTGATGGTTACCTTCTGTCTGGCGATGGCAGCATGGTGCCTTACACGCTCCGACGGCAGGGATTTGACCAGCATACTGTCAGCGAATGGCTGCAGACAGCCACGCCTTCTGCTCCGCCACCGGGGCAATGGCTTCGCCCTTATTCTTCTATTCCCCTTCCCGTGATTAACAAAAAAGACCAGCAATACCAGATGGGCCTGCACTGGTCCTATGCCGGGTCTGCCAGAATGGGCAAGCGGTTTTTTCGGGATCTTCATCAACAGGTGGACAAGGCATTGCCACCGGGATTGTCACTGAGTCCGATCGATGGAGAATGGGAATGGGATCAGGCATTGGTGACCAAACTCCTGGGAGTCCTGCCGGTGCTGGCCTTGATCTATGTGCTTGGCGTGTGGCTCATGGAATCCTGGAGATATCCGCTGATGGTCCTGCTAATGATCCCTCTGGGATATGTAGGTCCGATGGGGATGGTGATATGGACGGATGTGATGTTTGGTCCCGGAATGCTGGCCGGGTTGTTTCTCGTCACAGGTTTGATGGTGAACCATGCCATGTTTCTGTTGGTTCCTCTCCGGTCCAGGATTCATCCGACGCCAGTTGTGGTGGCCGGATTACTCATTCAGAAATGGCGTCCTCTGGTTCTCACCACCCTCTCAACTTGTTTGACCTTCGGCCCATTTTTGTGGCAGTCGGGTGGGGAGCCATTCTGGCGCGATCTGGCCATTTGTGTGCTGAGTGGCATGCTGCCGGGTACTGTATGCTTCTGTCTGATCTTTTCTGCTTTTGTGAATATGGACAAGCTATCCGGGCGGGGAGCAGCCTGAATTCGTCAACAACCTTCCGGTATTTCCGTAGTTTGTTCTATTTTAGGGAAACTCCCGACCGGAAGTCAGAAGGGTATGAAGGATAACGAATTAAAAGCATTGATTTCTCTGCTGGAAGATGATGATCCCGAAGTGAAAGGCCTTGTTCATGGGAAACTCATTTCGCTTGGCCTGCATGTCATTCCGATGCTGGAACATGCCTGGGAAGAGGAAAACAACGCCTTTGTGCAGGAGGCGATCGAAGAGATTATTTACAAAATTCAATCTGAGGAATCTGTTAACCGCCTGGAAACGTGGTTCCGGTTGCCGGAGCCTGATCTGCTGGAGGGGTGGATCAATTTCACCTTGTTTCAGTATCCGGAGTTGGATGCCGAGATGATCCGCAAGCAATTTAGCCGACTGGCCAACCGCACCTGGCTGGAGCTAAACTCCGGGATGAAGGTGCGGGATAAGATTGCTGTTCTCAACCGGATGATTTTTGTTAGAGAGCGCTTTCGTTCCAATAGGAAGAACCTCACAGAGCCGCAAAACTTTTTCGTCAACGGACTATTGGATACCAAGAAAGGGGCGCCTGTTTCCTTGGGCATCCTGTATATGGTCCTGGCCAGAACCCTGGAAATCCCTATGAATGGCCTGGTTCTGCCCGGATATTTTGTCCTGAAGTATGGGGGAAGGGAAGAAGAGGTGTTTATTGATGTATTCAACAAAGGAGCCCTGTTTCAGCAGGAGCATCTCCACAAATATCTAGACGAGATGAATGTGCAGAAGCAGGAAAAATACTATCAGCCCGCTTCCAACCAGAAAATTATTCTGGCCCTGATCAATAGCTTGATCATGGCCTACGATCGTAGGAAAGATCATGAAAAGTTGGCTGAATTGCGGCATCTCGTGGACAAGCTGGATGTGGGAGAAGAAAAGTGAACGAATATGAAAAACAACCTTTTGGAAATCGAGACGTCTTTCATCCTTGGGAACATGCCTGAAAAAGGCTAATTTTTTGAGCTGTCAGTACACACTATCCAACTTTTCAAGATGATCAATGCCATTATCGTTGAAGACGAAAAACACAGCCAGGAACTCCTCCACGAACTGGTCAAAGAATACTGTGAAGGAATTGAGGTGGTCGGCCTGACCGGTTCAGTTGCAGAAGCCCTGAAGGTCATTGAAGAGCAGGAGCCAGACCTGGTATTTCTGGATATTGAGCTGCCCGACGGCGATGGATTTCAGATTCTTGAACAGCTGGATTCTCCGAATTTCGACATCATTTTCACCACGGCCTACGATCAGTATGCCATGCGGGCCTTTAAGTTTTCGGCCACCGATTACCTACTCAAGCCTGTGGACATTGATGAATTGCAGAAAGCGACGGAGCGGGTGGTAGAAAAGAAAAAAGAAGGACATTCAGATGGACAGGCAGACCAGATGAAAGCCCTCATCCGTAACATCCGCAATATTGGATCGCCGTTCAAGCGAATCGTTTTGCCCACTAGCAATGGGTTCACGGTGGTGGATCCCGGCGACATCATCCGTTGCGAATCGGATCGGAACTATACATTT
>CAZLKP010000130.1:749-11132 GCA_964560095.1 uncultured Bacteroidia bacterium | reverse complement strand
ACCCTGGCCGACAAATTGTCCCCTTCTGTGGCGACCTATCAGGAAGAAACCTGGATCCCGGCTATTCTGGAGCAGGCGAGCCAGCAGGGTCTGTTGGTCTCGCCCTATGTCAACAAGTTTGACGGCCCACCGGAAGAAGGGATGGCGGCGTTTCTGGATTTGCCGCGATATGCTTCCGGCTTTACCGCCATGTACCAATGCATGGGCCTGATTTCGGAAGCCCACATGCTCAAATCTTTCGAAACCCGGGTAGCGGCCACCTACGACCTGATACTGGCTATGCTGCAGGTGGCCAATGAGCAGCAGCAAGATATCCGGAAAGTGATGAGGCAAGGACAGGTCGAAGCTGCCCGCCAGCAATCCTTTGATCTCGCATGGGAATTGGACACCGCCCGGAAGGGCGAGGTGTTGTTTTCTGGATATGAAAGCGAATACCGCCGGGGCGCTGTGACCGGAGCGCCCAGATTGTTTTACGACCGGCAGCGGCCCTTTACCAAACCCATTCCATATTTCAGGCATTATCTACCCATCACGACGATTGAATCGCCGGTGGCTTACATCATTCCCCAGGCCTGGACAGAGATTATTGACAGGTTACGTTGGTGTGGGGTGTCGATGAAGGAGATGGCTGTTGATACGGTCCTGGATCTGGAAGTGTATTTCGTCTCGACCTCGCCGCCGCAGGGGCAACCATACGAAGGGCATTATTATCACCGCGACGTATCAGTCACCACGGACACTCAGCAAATCCAGGTGCGACAAGGGGACATGGTGGTGCCTTGCGGACAGGTTCTGCAGCCTTTGCTGGTGCATGGATTGGAACCAATGGCCCAGGATTCGTGGTTTCGGTGGAATTTCTTCGATTCAATTCTAATGCAGAAAGAATACTTCTCTCCATACTTGTTTGAGAATCTGGCTGCTGGCATGCTCGAAGAACAACCCGATCTCGCCGCTGAGTTTGAACAGAAAAAGCAAACCGATCCTGCATTTGCTGCCAGCCCAGACAGACAATTGTATTTCATATACACCCGATCGACTTACTACGAGCCTACCCATCGGCGGTACCCTGTCGGTCGCTGGCATGGCGGGGAACTTCCGGTCGAGTAGGTAACAGAAATCCTGATCATTGCTTAGTTTTGACTCCTTTCTATTTCAATCATTGGACATGACACATCTTCACGGGAGCTTTATCGTTTGTTTTTGGGGAATCGCCATGGCTGTGGGGCTGGGAAGCTGTGCAGACAGCGGAGATCAGGCGGTCTCCGACTCTGCTGATGCAGATACGCTGAAAGTGGCCGTTGTCGATCCACCTCGTGAGCAGCGGGTCATGAGCGACTTTGAAAAGATGGACCTGATGGCGGAAGGACTTCCACTTTCGATTCAGCTGCCGGATGATGTGGTCGTCAAAGACCTGGAGGGAAACACCGGCTGGATTCTGATGAATGAATCTGGCGATTTCCGGTTGATTGTGGAAGGAGGGAGATTTGACATGGAGCAGGTGGTGCAATATTGGAAAAACAATCCGGAGGGATATGAATTTCGGGACATGCTCATTGAAACTCCGCAGGCGATCCTGTTTGAAGTTGCCCGTAATGGATTGATCGAATACCAGGTGGATGCAGTGTTTCAGGGAGCAGAATTCCTGCGAATTTACAGTGCGAAAGATCGCCCCTTTTCACGCTATCAGGCCGAGCGAATGTTTCATGCCTGCCGCACGATCCAACCGCTTGATGAAAGCGTGGGACAGTAACTACGGGATTGGGGGTAGAATAATTTCCGGTCAGCAGCAAATTTTCGCTAGATTTCTTTGATTTCGCTGCTAATACAGCAAACTTTGCATGTTATCCAATCGTATTGACTGGAAGGGTTTTTGCCAGCTTGGTCCCCATTATGTGGTAGTTTGACAAAGGGGTGACAGGGCTAATATCCGTTCGGCATCGTGACTTTCCCGGAACGAGACACATGCCCTGACCTGTTTGCAGATCGTTGGGTTCCGGCACCACAATCTCAGGAGTTAACATGGCCCAATCATTTTCCTACCTCAGCAATACCTCGCCTGAATTTGTTGAGAACCTCTACCGCTCGTTTCAGGAAAACCCCGAATCGGTAGATCCGGAGTGGAAGCGTTTTTTCGAAGGCTTTGAATTTGCCCAGAAAACCTATGACGACCAGTCCGAATTCGTTGAAGGGGGAATCGCTGAAAAGGAAATTCATGTACTCAATCTGATTAAGGGTTATCGCTCCCGCGGACACCTATTCACCAAAACGAATCCTGTACGCGAGCGTCGGAAATATATGCCGACCCTGGATCTGGACACCTTTGGCCTCAGTGAAGAAGACCTGGATACTGTGTTTCGGGCAGGAAAAGAAGTGGGCCTTGGAGCGGCAAAGCTTCGCGACATTATCGACCTGCTTCAGCAGACCTACCGCCAATCCATCGGAGCTGAATACCAGTATGTGCGCCACCCCGAAGTGGTCAAGTGGCTATCTGATCGGATGGAGCAGAGCCGCAACACCCCCCGCTTTGACGTGGACAAAAAGCGGCATATTCTCAGCAAGCTCAACGAGGCGGTGATTTTCGAGAAATTTCTCGGAACCAAGTTTGTCGGCCAGAAACGCTTTTCCCTCGAAGGTGCGGAAAGCCTGATCCCGGCCATGGATGCCGTGATCGAAAAAGGAGCCGAACTCGGTATTAAAGAGTTTATCATTGGAATGGCTCACCGGGGGAGACTGAATGTCCTCGCCAATATCCTCAACAAAGAATACGAGGAGATTTTCTCCGAATTTGAGGGGAAAAAATACGAAAATTCGGTCTTCCAGGGAGATGTGAAATATCACATGGGCTTCTCTGCCGATGTTAAAACCAGTGAAGGAAATCCGGTTCACCTCTCTCTGATGCCCAATCCTTCTCACCTGGAAGCAGTAGATCCTGTCGTTACAGGCTCCGCACGCGCCAAAATTGACCGAAAATACAAAGGCGATTTTCAGGCGGTTGCCCCGATCCTTATCCATGGAGATGCGGCCATTGCCGCTCAGGGAATCGTGTATGAGGTCATTCAGATGTCGCAGTTGGAAGGCTATAAAACAGGTGGGGCTGTTCATATTGTTGTTAACAACCAGATCGGCTTCACCACCAACTACCTCGATGCTCGCTCCAGCACCTACTGTACCGACGTCGCAAAGGTCACTCAGTCTCCTGTCTTTCACGTCAATGGCGATGACGTCGAAGCCCTCGTCTTTGCCGTAGAAATGGCCATGGAATTTCGACAGCGATTCCAGCGGGATGTCTTCATTGATCTGCTGTGCTACCGCCGCCACGGCCACAATGAAGCCGATGAGCCTGCGTTCACCCAGCCGCTGCTGTACAAAATCATCAAAAAGCATCCGGACCCACGGAAAATCTATTTTAACAAGTTGCTGAATTCCGGTCAAGTAGAGGCCAATATGGCCAAGGAGCTCGAATCCGAGTTTAAGGGGGAGCTACAGTCCGAACTGGAAGAATCACGGGCCACTGACAAACTGCAGCACGCCCCCTACCTTAAAGGTACTTGGGAAGGTATCCGACGGGTGAGCAATGAAGACTTTGAGGGAGATTCTCCGGAAACTGGTATTGACCTTGATACCCTTCAGAAAATCATTCAAAACTCCCATAACCTCCCGGAGGAATTCAAAGCCCACAAGAAAATCCGGAAGCTGTTTGGTGATCGTATCAAGATGATGGAGGAAAATCGCCTGGACTGGGCGCTGGGAGAAATACTGGCCTATGGAACGCTGCTTTTGGAAGGTAAGCCTATCCGCCTTAGCGGGCAGGATGTGCAAAGAGGCACATTTTCCCATCGGCACTCTGTCTTGCTGAGTGAAGATGCTGAGCAAGAATGGGTGCCGCTCAACAACATCGACCCCGACAACCAAGCCAAATACACCGCCTACAACTCCCTGCTCTCCGAGTACGGTGTCCTGGGTTTTGAGTATGGCTACTCCTTTACCAATCCCAATAACGTGGTGATTTGGGAAGCACAGTTCGGTGACTTTGCTAATGGTGCTCAGATTATCATGGACCAGTACATCTCCAGCGCTGAAACCAAATGGCAGCGCATGAGTGGGTTGGTGCAATACCTGCCACATGGGTTTGAAGGTCAGGGACCTGAGCACTCTTCAGCCCGTTTGGAGCGGTATCTTGATATGTGTGCAAGGAAGAATATGCAGGTGATGAATGTGACCACGCCCGCCAACTTCTTCCACGCCCTCCGCAGGCAGTTTACCTGGGATTTCAGAATTCCACTCATTTTCTTCACTCCGAAAAAATTGCTGCGCTACCCCCTCTGTGTCAGCAAACTGGAAGAATTTGGACCCGGAACCCGCTTTCAGGAAGTGATCGACGACGACTATGTGAAGGCTGAAAAGGTGAAAAAAGTCCTGGTGTGCTCCGGAAAAATCTACTACGATTTGCTGGAATTCCAGCAAAGTAAAAAGCGTGATGATGTGGCTATCCTACGTCTGGAGCAGATCTACCCGCTTCCTGCCAATCAGCTCCGTGCGATGATCGCCAAGTATCCCAATCAAGCTCAATGGTGCTGGGTGCAGGAAGAACCCCGAAACATGGGGGCATGGAACTACGTGCTGCGCGTGATCACGGAGGTGGAGATCAACTATGTGGGACGGAAGCCATCCCCTTCTCCGGCTACGGGCTACCACCACATGCACACCGATGAGCAAATTCGCATCGTCGAAGAGGCCTTCGCTCATGTCAGCGAGCCTCAACCTGCATCCTGATCCATGAAGGTTTATTGTTTGACCTAACGGCCTGCTACTGTCTCGTGAGTGGAGATGCGAACCTGAAAGTAGTAGTAACCGTCTGGTAAGTCCCTGACATCAAATCCCATCGGGGAGGGGACCCGTCCGTGGGGGCGGTTTGCACCGTTTGTCCGGCACGATTGACCAGGGACAGCTGCCTGTTAACGTCTTTTACGGTGACTTCATCTCCGGCTGGCACGAGATAGATATTCAGGGCATTTGCCAGGCTAAATGACATATTCAGTTCCACGCTACTCAGGTCAAAATTGGCAGAGGAAGGAGTGGATTCCAGGGGGATTTGTCCCAGTCCACCTGCGGTCGTTCTGTTGGTGCCAGCCAAAGAAATAGGTCCAATCTAACGGATAATTCCGATTCCCTCCAGGATTCCTGCTGAGGTTTGGGTAAATAAACCGCTGGAATTTACCCAGACGATGTAGCTCATGTTGTCAACACGGGAAGCTGGGGTAAACCTACACCAATAGAACTTCCCGATTACATGCGGCAATCTGTAAATTCTTCGTGTGGACGGTTGAATTACGTGTATGAATGGTTACAGTGATTCAAGGATAGATAGGTACTTTTCCGCCTGCTGCATGATTTTTTCTCGTTCTTCCGCCTTCATTCTGGCCAAATTCCGGTACGCAAAGCCAATGCGTGGGTGGTTGCTCAATTGCTCTTCATGTCGCTGGTAAAAATGCCAGTATAAACTGTTGAACGGGCAAGCGCCTTCACCGTGTCTTTTCTTGTGATCGTAGTGACAAGACTTGCAGTGGTTAGACATCTTGTGCATGTAATTGGCCGAAGACACATAGGGTTTGGACCCGACCAGTCCGCCGTCGGCAAACTGACTCATGCCCCGGGTATTGGTGATCTCCACCCATTCGATGGCATCGATATAGATTCCGAGATACCATTCGTCCAGTTGATCCGGATCAACCCCTGCCAGCAAAGCGAAGTTGCCTGTCACCATCAGGCGTTGAATATGGTGAGCGTAGGCGTGGTCCAGCGAACTGCGGATGGCCGTTGACAGGCAATTCATCTTTGTTTCCCCTGTCCAATACCAGCCTGGAAGTGGCCTGTTGTGGGAAAAAAAGTTTTTCTCAGCAAATTCTGGCATGTGTGCCCAGTACACGCCCCGCATGTACTCTCGCCAGCCAATGATTTGTCTCACAAATCCCTCAATCTGCGGGAGCGAAATCCGATCCTGATGTGCTTGCCAGTGAGCCACTGCCCGCTCTACAACCTCCAGAGGACTGATCAGTTTCACGTTTAGTGGAAAGGAGAGCCGGGCGTGAAACAGGGACCATTCCTCATTGTCCATGGCATCCTGGTAGGTACCAAAATACGGAAGGCGATGATTCAGAAAATCTTCCAGCGCACGCAGGGCATCCGATCTGGTGAATGGCCACACAAACCGCTCTGGCTCAATGTGGCCGAAGGTTTCAATGCCGGCTTCGCGAATGTCAGCCATCACCTCCGCCACATTCCTGGTACGGGAGGTTGGATCCGGCACGGGTACTTTCCCATCATAGCGATTCCGGTTGTCCGCATCAAAATTCCATTGGCCGCCTGTCGGCTCCCCATGATCGTCGATCATGATATGGAATCGCTTTCGCATCTCCCGGTAGAATCTCTCCATCAGGTAGGTTTTTTTTCCGGCAAACATCTCCGCCAACTCGTGGCGGGAAGTGAGGAAGTGATGGGTGTCCACGGCCTTTCCGCCCGCGGAGATTTCCCGGCAGATCTGTTGCAGCTGCTGATCAAGGCGATACTCATCCGGGAGTTGATACTCGAAGGATTGGATGCCATTTACCTTCAGGACGTGGTGGAGGTTGTCGGGAAGGTTCTGACGATTGTCGGGATCTAAGATGGTCAAATAGAGAACATTGTGGCCTTGCTCCCGAAGAAGGGCTGCAAAGGCGCGCATCGCACTGAAAAAACCTGCAACCTTCTGAATATGATGTCGGACGTAATCGGTTTCCTGCCTCATTTCCATCATGAGGTACAATACATCATCATCAGCCTGTTCAAACCAGGGGTGGTTGATATTCAGCTGGTCGCCAAGAATCAATCGAAGTGTAGCTACCATACCTAATAAAGCAGGCTGAAGCGGAAAAGGTTTGGGACAGGACAGAGGAAAACGGGGGCATTCTCCATTACTAGATTTAAAAACTGTAATGTTTTGATGTACAGGTCTTTGTGAATTTTCTGAGTAACGGAGAATCGCAATAAGGGATTGTTTGGTGTTACCGGATGAGGGGCTTTTTCCAAAGAGAAGCTGAGGTACAGCCGTTAGTTGCGGTCGTTCCAACAAGTTTAACCTAATGATTGTCAAATATGTCAACAGTACGTACTCAGCATGAGCGGATCAGCGAAGGGGCAGAAAAGGTTCTGTCTGCTGTGAAGACGCTCGGCAGCCGCTACGGCATGAATTATCTTATTGATGTGCTCCGTGGTACGCCACGTTTTGGTCTCCGTGAAGAATCCCACAGCAGCATTCCGGCTTTTGGTTCGATGGAAAGCAGCAGTCCTGATTATCTTCGAAGATTGATCTGGCTTCTGACCCGCGAATCTTACCTGGCTGTTTCGGATTATCGCTTTGGCCTGCTCGGGATCACAGAGCGGGGGGAAGCCTACCTTCAGGAGCCGGCAGAGGCAACGTTCAAGCCCTCAGCGCTTCGGATGTCGGCCCTGGATCGGGAATTGGATCGCCGCCTTCGCGAACTTCGCAAAGAATTTGCGGCAAAGGAAGCCCGGCCCCCCTTTCGCGTATTCACAGATTTCTGTCTGCAGGAAATTGTGGAAGCCAAGCCGGAAACAGTCGCCGATTTACTCAATGTGCCAGGTATGGGGCCGGGCAAATGCAACCAATACGGACCGGCTATTGTGGCCTGCATTCGCGATTTGCAAGCTCATCGCGACCAGTTTTATCGTGAACGATTGCGCCGCAGGGCCCTTCAACCTGCGCATCAGGCTGTGAAAGCTTTGTTTGAAGCAGGGCTCAGCTTGGAGCAAATGGCAAAAAAGCGAGCTGTAAAACCTGAAACCATTCAGCAAGCGCTGATCATGTTGCACCGTGCCGGAGAGATTGATCTTAAGCCCTGGATTGAGCAGAATGTGCCGGACGAGGCGCTCGAAGCGGGAACCACCTGGTTTCTCAACCAGGAATCCCAGCGGCTGCGCGACGCTTATGAAACCGTGGGGCTCGATTACGACATCCTGCGCCTTTGCAAGTTGTATGTCGCGGACCTGCGGTCCGGCGAAGAACAGCTCGCCCAGGCGTCCTGACTCGATTTCCTTTTGGCTCTCTGGGGGCCGCGGGAGTCTCTGCCTCTGCAGGTAGAGCTCCCGACAGGCCCTCCTTTTCTTCACCCAATTAATCTTACTTTCCCATGACGAATTCCACTCATACCTACCGCGCCATCGACATTCGCTTTGCTGCGGAAGAAATCATCAAAACAACCATGCTCTTCGAGCGCCCATACGGGTTTTCCTACATCGTCTCCCTGGTCCGTGGTCAGGACAATTTTCTGAAGCAAGAGTCCCACCGGGAGCTTGAAACCTTCGGTGCTCTCGAAGGCGAAAACTTTGGCTATGTGCAGGATGTGACCTGGTACCTGATTCATACTGGCTATCTCCATGTCGTCAACAAGCAGTATGGGACCATTCAGGCGACTCTCAAAGGCGAGGAGTTTGTGAAATCTCCCACCACCATGGAGGTGGAAAAAGAGGATTTACGCATGCAATGGTTTCATTTGCTTCTTATCGGAGGGCTTCGCGACCTGCGCAGAGTAGAGGCTGAGAGCCTCAGCAAAGAACCGTATGAGGTCTACACAAACTTTGTGATGATGCAGGTTGTCCGGGCCTTGCCTGCCGACGAAGCGGCATTGAAACGGATTGCCGGTATGGAACAGGTCGATGATGCCCTGGCCGGCAAGATCCTGGATCAAATTGCTGAGATTACTCAGACCATGGCTCGCGATGAAGAATTGTATGGTGCCATCGGAAAGGCGCATTCTGCCAGTCACCGAAAAGTCAAAGACATGTTCGAAGCAGGCCTGGAAGTGGATGAGATTGCCCGCCGGCAAAACATCAAATCCAACACCCTGTATGCTTACCTCGAAAACCTTCATCTGGCTGGTCATATCGATTTGACGCCGTGGATTGAAGCCAATATTGATCAGAAACTTCTCCACAGGGGGACGGATTACTTCCGGCAGGCCAAGACCAACCGGCTCACAGAGGCACATGATGTCCTGGGGATCGACTATCCGACTCTGCGGATGTGCAGGCTGTATGCGCGGCCGGCAGCCGAGGGGACTCCTGCCGAGGCCTGAGATGCAGGTTTCTTTTGGAGCAAGGAGCCTGATCCTGAGGGGTCAGGCTCTGCCTGTTTATACCTGCCAGTTGATGGGAGATTGGTGCTGCTGTTCCAGGAAGGCATTCACCTGAGAAAAATGCTGACAACCAAAAAAGCCCTTGTGGGCCGAAAAAGGCGAGGGGTGCGCAGCCCGAAGCACAAGATGCTTTTCTGGATCAATAACGGCTCCTTTTTCCTGTGCATATCTCCCCCACAGAAGAAATACCAACCCTTCCTTGCTGCGGTTGAGGGCAGCAATGGCAGCTGAGGTAAACGCTTCCCAGCCTTTTCCTTTATGGGAGCCTGGTTGGGATGCCCGGACTGTGAGCAGGGAGTTGAGCAACAGTACTCCCTGCCTGGCCCAGGGCTCGAGATTGCCGTGGTTGGGGATAGAGATGCCCACATCCTGCTGCAATTCCTGATACATGTTTCGGAGCGAAGGAGGAATAGCGACCCCATGCTGCACAGAAAAGCTCAGCCCATGGGCCTGACCGGGGCCATGATAGGGGTCCTGCCCTAGAATGACCACCTTCACCTGGTCAAAGGGAGTCGTATTGAAGGCATGGAAAATGAACTTCCCCGGCGGAAAAACACTGGCTCCGGATTGTTTCTCTTCCTTCAGAAAGGCTTTCAGGCGTTGGAAATAGGGCTTGGCGAATTCCTGATACAGAGCCTCCTTCCATGAAGGATCAATTTGTACCTGGTCTGCAGGATGTTGTTCGGACATACAGGTGGGATCTATGATTGAGCGTTTTTTATTCGGCTTCTTAGCACCACGACACCGATTAGCAGGATAGACAGAAATCCAAGGATGCCTATGGTCCAGATCATGGTTCCGACGAGGGGGGAACTGGAGATCTCGCTTTGGTCCATGCCTGCGAGGCTGGCATAGAGGTCATCTTTTTCGGAAAGCGCCCGAGTCCCGGTGCATCGGGTGGTTTGCAGGCTGAATTGTTTGTTGGCAAAAACGAGGTAGGTTTTCCCTTTTTCAAAGATGAATCCGCAATCCTGCTCCCAGCCGCTGTTCACGATCATGTGTTGGTCGCATCTTTTTTTCCACGCCTCTTCCACCTCAAAAGAGTATTTCATTCCACCTGCAATCCAGTTGGTCGTCGCATAGGTACATCGTCCCTTGAAGATGAGATCTGCTTCTTCGATGGCCTCCTGGCCGATGAGTGGCTGGCAGTCACAGCTGCCGGACCCTTTTTTCTTGGGAAGGGAAAAGGCCA
>CAZLKP010000130.1:0-739 GCA_964560095.1 uncultured Bacteroidia bacterium | reverse complement strand
CCGCCAGTCCAAGTGCAGTGAGGGCAATCAAGCCCCATATCCATCTGTTTTGTAGAAAAAAGCGCATGCCGAAAAGATAAAATCTTTTCGGCATGAAGTTGTTTTCGGCCCCGGATCTTTTTTTACGAATTTTCCATACATCAAGGATTGAGGACCGATTGATATTGGCGTTCCTCTGACAGGTATTGCGTAGCTGTAGAAATATGGGGATCTGTTGCCAGGGCACCTTCCAGCGCACCCCGTTCAAAATAGTACCGACGAAGAATTTCTTCGCGGATGAGGGGCTTGATTTCATCCATATGCAGGTTGAGATCCATGTCTTTGCGTGCAGCGAGCTCCCATTTTAGTTCTTTGAGCTCATTGGCAAGCTCGCCTGCATAGGCTTCGGATTCCAGGGTTTGTTCAAATGTCTCCAGTTGGGATTCTGCCTTGGTGGAATAAGAGAAGCCTTGTTCCCTTGCAAACTGAACGAATGAGTCGTAGAGCTCATCCGTGACCTGAAATGCCCGAGGTGATTCAATTTCTTTATACTCAGCTGCGAACGCAGTCACGAAATCAAAAATGACCCCTTGCTTGTCGAGTTCGGTCACGAGGGTGAGCGGCGGCCCAGGATGAATGTCGATGTCAGGCTCAATGCCACCACCGTCATAAACGGCTCGACCGTTTTTTGTTGAGAAACTGTTTTGGAGGCTATCCGGGATACGTGCCACACTACCGTCGGGATTCTTTTCTGCGTAGT
>CAZLKP010000129.1:8487-11133 GCA_964560095.1 uncultured Bacteroidia bacterium | reverse complement strand
CAAGTTCTAAGGCCAATGAAAAAGGGCAGATCCGATTCGGATCTGCCCTTTTTCATTATTCATTTGCAGAACGACATCTATTCTCCAGGCAGCTCTTTTTTGTTTTTTGCCCCTAATTCACGCAAGGATTCGGCTCGACTACTAAGACTACCTCTTCCATCACGAAGCTTATTCATGGCTCCCTGCTGTGCCCTGGAAGCCCGATTGAGGTGTTTGCCAATTTGTTCCACCTCTTCGACAAAGCCAACGAACTTGTCATACAAGGCACCTCCCTGACGGGCGATTTCTTCTGCATTCTGGTTTCTGTGCTCCATTTTCCACACAGATGAAACGGTACGCAAGGTAGCAAGCAGGGTAGTGGGACTGACCATAACGATTTTTCTATCCCAGGCATAATTGAACAGGTCCGCATCCGATTGAATGGCCAGATGGAAAGCTGGTTCTATGGGCAGGAACATTAACACAAATTCAGGGCTATGGATGCCTTTGAGCTGAGCGTAGTGTTTATCGCTAAGTTGTTGTACATGGCGTCGAAGGGAAATTAGATGCTTTTGGATGGCTGACATTCGCTGGCCATCATTTTCGGCCGAAGTAAATCGTTCATAAGCTGTAAGGGAAACCTTGGCATCAATGAGCAGGTGCTTGTCTTCAGGAAGCTTGATGATTACATCTGGCTGACGAAGTTTTCCCTCTTCGTCTGTGAGCGAAAATTCTTTCGCCTGGGTGGTGTATTCTTCCCCTTCTCGGAGGCCGCTGCTTTCCAAAACTCTGCTGAGAACAAGCTCTCCCCAATTGCCCTGTGTTTTGGATTCCCCTTTCAGGGCACGGGTAAGATTCTGTGCTTCTTCACTCATGGCCTGATTGAGAGAAACGAGTTTCTCAATTTCTTTCCTGAGAGAAAATCGCTCTCTGTTTTCGGTTTCATAGGCAGATTGGACCTTTTGCTCAAAGGATTGCAATCGTTCTTTTAGGGGATTTAATACCTGGAAAAGCCTGGCTTGATGCTCTTCCGACAGTTTTCTGGCGTTACTTTCGATGATATTCTGGGAAATATTCTGAAAGTGAAGCCTGAACTGTTCCTGCAGTTGACTCACTTCCTGAATGCGTTCTTGCATCCTATTCTCCAGGCCGTTATAGCCCTCCTGCAGGCGTGCATAATTTGTCGTTACGGCCTGATACTCTTGTCCCAGCTGATCAAAGCGGGCTTTTTGCGATTTCCATTCCTGCTCACGTAAGGCGAGAATCGATTCTGCAGATTCCTTGCTTGCGCGTGACTCGGCCAGATCCTGTAGTGTTTGATTGATTTTTTTTTGGAAAACGAATAGGCCAACCAAAAATCCGGCAAGAATTCCCATCAAGATCCCGATCCACCAAATGACTTCCGTCCAGAATGTTGTTTCCATGCCTGAAAGATAATCATTTTGGCAAAAATGCAAAGGGATGCTAATTCAGTTGGTTATTTTGGAAAGCCCCCATGATGAAGTATCCAACTCATCATGGGGATTCACCATACCGACTTATCTCCTTTAGGTCAGGCTGATTGTTCGGATTCGGCGTTGTAGAAAAATTGTTCCTGGACAATCTTTTCATCCTGTACCTGATAGACACAGACTTCCTCCATGTGGACACGGCCCATGCTTTTGAAGGTACAGTCCATGCTCATGGTGAGTGAGAAAAAATCACCGGCGATTTGTGGATCTCCAATCTCTGACCCGTGAAATTCCTGCACATCTTTGTCAAATTGGATGCTTTTTTCTTTCACCTGATCAAAGCCTACTGTTTTCGGCTGGGGGGTGCCATTGGGCTCAAGACTCAGGATGTTTGGGGCGTAGAGTTCTTCCACGGCTTGCAGGTTTTGTCCCTGCCGGCAGAGCTCTACCAGGCGGTTGGCAACGTCTGTTGTTGTCATGATGATACATTTGTTAAAAGGTGAGATAGACGTAAAAATGTAGTAGTACCATCACAAAGTAATAGGAGAGATTGAGAAATACTAATTAAATTAGTATAAAATACCTGTGAAAATTGCTATTGTGTAACGCTGAAAATTTATATGCCCCCCGTGCTCATGGTCGAAGTTTTTCCGAAACCAGGCTTTTGGCAAGACCCAGATTAACATCTTCCGGTCTGTGAATGTCCTGGATGAGCTCCTCCAGAATTTCGAGGTTGATCTGCCCCCGATTGTAGGCATCTGCATAGGGAATGGTGGAAAAAGAAACCAATTCATAACGTGATCGATAGGATGCCAGGTGCTGCTCCAGATGATGCTCCACAGCTTTTCTGAACAGAAATTCAGGATCGGCGGTTGAATCACGCATTTCAATGTAGTTTTCCAGCGCCATATCGGCAATGGCGTCGGCATTGGGTTTGCGCTGATGCTGATAGGCATCGAAAGCCATTTTCCAGTCACCCGGATGCTGGTCTATGCAGGCCGCCAGTACCGTACAATCTTCAAAGGCCGCATTCATGCCCTGGCCAAAGAATGGCACAATTGCGTGGGATGCATCTCCCATCAGGGCAATTTTATCCTGTAGCACCCATGGCCAGCAACGAACTGTTACCAATGAACTGGTTGGATTGCTAAAATAGTCTGAGACGAGATTCGGCATCAGGGGTACGGCATCGGGAAACTGTTCGGCAAAAAATGCC
>CAZLKP010000129.1:0-8477 GCA_964560095.1 uncultured Bacteroidia bacterium | reverse complement strand
CGAAGCTTACCGGGCCTTCAAAAGGGAAAAACAAGGTGCAGGTAAAGCTTCCATCCGGATTGGGGAGAGCAATCATCATGAATTCTCCGCGTGGCCAGATGTGCAATGCTTCCCGTTTCATCCTGAAGTCTCCCTCAGCCGTGGGAGGGATGGTCAGTTCTTTGTACCCGTGCGTGAGATATTGCTGAGAGAAATTAAACCGGGGAATTTTCTGCATGGCGTATCTTACAGCTGAAAAAGCTCCGTCAGTTGCGATTGTCCGGTTTCCGGGGGCCTCAAAGACTGTCTGGCTGTCGAGGTTGCGCAGATGAATATCACCGGTCTGCAAATCTACGTCTTCACAAATGGTATTGAATTGAAAATCAACCAATTCCAGAGCTTCTGCCCGGTTCATCAAGCGCATATTCAATTCGGCCCTGGAAACAGAATAAATGCATTCTTCCGGGTCATGACTGTATGGCTGAAAGGTAAGGCTGCCATCTATTCCATGCATTTCCCGACCATACATGGGAATGGCCAGCGGCATGATTTCATCTATCAGATGGGTATCAGTGAGCGCTCGGATCGCTCTGGCTGACATGGCGAGATTGATCGATCGCCCACCGCCAATGTCACGTTTCCGCATATCCGGCCGCCGTTCAAAGACCTTGACCCGAAATCCTTTTTGTGCCAAATATACAGACATGAGAGATCCGGCTAGGCCTGCTCCGATGATGTTGATTCGTTCCATGTAGATAAAATAATTTGATTCCCTGAGAAAACGGTTGGGTAAGATGATCAGATGAAAAAGTCAGGCATAAGCGTCTGGCTGGGATCCACTGCATAATGTTCGAAGTCTTCGACGCCTTCTTCCCTCAGGACTTCTTCATCGATGAGAAAGGCTCCGTTAGGCTTGTCATCTTTGGCGAAGATGGT
The DNA here is from genome assembly GCA_964560095.1 of uncultured Bacteroidia bacterium. Lineage (GTDB taxonomy): Bacteria > Bacteroidota > Bacteroidia > J057 > J057 > JANQTF01. The sequence continues at coordinate 7,562 of CAZLKP010000129.1, read as the reverse complement.
ATAGGCGGCATCCGCCATGATTTCCGGTTTTCTGGAAGATTTTCTCATTTGTTCGCCGCCCAGCATATCAATAGCAGCAGTTGCAATAGCTGTTTTGGGCCATAAACTGTTGACAGAGATGTTGTGTTTCCGAAATTCCTCAGAAAGTGCAAATGTGACGAAGCTCATCCCGTACTTGGCCAGGGTGTAGGGGAGGTGGGGGGCAAACCAACGCTTTTCGATATTCAGGGGAGGAGAAATATTTAAGATATGGGCATGATCTGATTCTTTGAGAAACGGGATAGCGGTTTTGGAGACAAGAAATGTGCCCCGGTAGTTGACGCCTGTCATCAGATCGAACCGCTTCATGGTAGTATCCAGGGTGCCGGTGAGCTGAATGGCGCTGGCATTGTTGATCACAATGTCCACCCCACCGAACGTCTCCACCGTTTTATTCATGGCTTCCGCTACCATGTTCTCTTCTCTTACATCTACCACAAGTGGCAGGGCTTTGCCGCCACCGAGGGCTTCGATCTCCTCCGCTGCAGTGTAAATAGTTCCCTTGAGAATGCGGTGTGGCTCGGCTGTTTTGGCCGCAATGATGATGTTCACACCATGAGATGCGAGCTTTTTGGCGATGCTGAGGCCAATCCCCCGGCTGGCGCCGGTGATAAATGCGGTTTTTCCTGATAAATCCATATGAGTAGCTTTCCTTTATTGATGCATGCAATTAACACAGGGGAACGAAAAAACCCCTGTCACTGATTAGGATAATCTGTGACAGGGGTTTCTGCTATTCCGCCGATCTGCTTATCTTACCTCTTGCTACTACTAAATTATGGAAGGGAAGATTCAGGAAGAGAAAGCCAAAAAGAAGCCATATCGGCTCATGAATGAAGCGGAGCTGGCACAGGCCATCGAGGTAAATAAACGCATTTTTGATGCGCATTTTGACCTCGAATTCATTGAAAATCTCAACGAGGAGATCATTCCGTTGCTGGATCATTATTTCAGACCTGAACTGATCGGGTTTGATGAGATGCCCGAGCGGAACGATCCGGACAGGCCGCTGATCTTTGCCTGCAACCATTCCGGAATGGCATTTCCCTGGGATGCTATCATTTTCGGCTCCAAAATCTTTCATAAACACCACTACGATTTTGGCAAGCTCTTCCGGCCGTTGGCGGCACCAATGCTGTCAGCGTCCAATCTGATGAATCCATACCTCCTGGAAAATCTTTGGATGCGTGTCGGGGCCGTTGATGCAACTGGTCTTAACTTCGAGACCATGATGCACCAATCCGACACCAATCTTTTGATCTATCCGGAAGGTGTGCCGGGCATCGGGAAGGGATTCAACCGGAAATATCAGCTTCAACCTTTTTCCACCTCCATGATTCGCATGGCGATCAAGTATCGCACCGATATCGTTGGCATCTCCTGTATCAACGGTGAGTACATCAATCCCTTTTCTTACACCAGCCGCAGGCTTAATAGACTTGTCAATAAGATTGGCATTCCATACATGCCAGTGGCCCTGCAAACACCCCTGCTATTAATGCAGCCATGGCTGTTTTATTATGCCTTCCCTGCCCGGCTCACGTATGTCCGCGGAAATCGTTACAAGCCCTATGAAATGGTAGAAAACAAACCCTGGAAGGAAGTGACCATGGATGATATCCGGAAGGTCCGGGATCTGATTCAGGACGATATGCAGGAGGAGCTTACAAGGAATGTCCGGTTGTATGGCAGGAAGCCTTATCGATGGAGGCAGGTGGCACGTAATCTGATCCGTCATTGGCGAGACCTGCCCTACTGGACACCGATCGGCTGGCCGGCCTTGTTTACGGAATTTGACAGAAGAAGTCGCAAGGGCAAGAGTCCGAAGGGTGTGATTCGCGGTTGGTTTCAGTTTTGGCGAATTGTGTTTCGAAATCCGATTGTGCTGGCATACTTCATTCCAGTTTTGGGTTGGATTCCGATCCTTTGGAAAGGACTCCAAAACCGCCGCGAAGTCGCGTTATGGGAAGTGAAAAGTTAGGGAGTCCTGAGTCCAGATTACGGAGTTGTTGCATCCCGATTTGATCACCGACTTGACAAGCATTGTGTGCTTTGATTCCTTTGTTGGCACAGACTTTTTTATCATACCCTAGCCCCACACATTTCTGTACCTTTCTATTATTCCCTTATGGCACTTTATCCACTTACTTTCACAACCATCTATAAAGACAAGCTCTGGGGCGGACAAAAAATTCGAACGATTCTGGGAAAAGACTTTGGGGATTTGCCCAATTGTGGGGAAACCTGGGAGATCTCAGGCGTGAAAGGGAATGTGAGTGTGGTGGATCAGGGCCACCTTGCCGGTCAATCGCTTCGTGAACTCATTCAGGAATTCAAAGACAGACTGGTGGGTAAACGGGTGTATGAGAAGTTCGGGGATGAATTCCCGCTGCTAGTGAAGTTCATCGATGCCAATGACTGGCTCTCCATCCAGGTCCACCCAGATGATGCCCTGGCCAAAAAACGACACAATTCATTTGGTAAAACCGAGATGTGGTACATCATGCAGGCGGATCCAGGTTCCATGCTCATCACGGGCTTTAACCGGGAGATGGATAAAGAATCCTATCAACAGGTATACGAAGCCGGAGAACTCAATGACGTTCTGAACCAGGAAACCGCTGAAACCGGTGATGTATTTTTCCTGCCAGCGGGCCGGGTCCACACCATCGGTAAGGGCCTGCTGCTGGCAGAAATTCAGCAGACTTCCGACATCACCTACCGGATCTACGACTTTGACCGCAAAGATGATCAGGGTAATACCCGTGAGCTCCACGTGGAGGAAGCCCTGGATGCCATTGACTACACGAAATACGAAGAATACAAGACCCCATACGACCAGAAGGACAATGAAGCGGTTCACGTGGTCAAAAGCGATTACTTTCATACCCGAAAGATGTCTTTGACAGAACGTTTTTCCCGCGATTACAGCGGGCTGGATTCATTCGTGATTCTGGTGGTGGTTGAGGGAAGTGGGACCCTCGGAGCAGGTGAGGTAACACGAGATATTAAGGCCGGGCAAGCTTTGTTGATCCCGGCGGAATTGCCGGGTGTGTCTTTTGAGCCAGCGGGCAAATTGGTGCTATTAGAGGCGGTGGTCCCGGAGAGGTCCGACAGGATGATATGAGAATCAGGCGGTCCTGGATCAAACGAGGATCTGTTGGTTCGTTCTGTCATCTCTTTACCGCTCTGGGCTCCAGATCTGTCAGGGACGCAATCTTTACCGGTTCGCCGGATTCGATGCTATTTCTGGCTGCCACCCCTATCAAAATGGACATGGCACCGTCCCGACTACCTGCCAGATGTCCTAGAGGATCGCCATTTTGGCTGCCCCGGAAGATGCTGTCCTGCAAACGGCTGTCGCCACCGCCATGTCCGCCCCGGCTGTATCCGACCGGTAGCACGCTGTGCTTTTCCCAAAGGTTATGGACAATGATCGGTTGATAGCTAACATCATCTCTGGCGCTTTGGTCCATTTCGAGGGCATGAAGCTCATCCTGAGAGAACTCCTGATCACCCATGTAGGGAATATCCTGCCAGGCCTCGATACGGCCATCGGTACCGTTGAAAGCGATTCTCCAGCCCTCAAAGGGAGAGTAGGTTGTCAGGGAGTAATTCGCCACCACATCATTGGCATATTTGATCTGGGCCGACATTTTGTCGTAGATGTTGATGTCGTGCCGAAAGAGGCAATTGTCGCGAATGTAACCGTCATGCTCTTCGTGGTCCACGTAGAGCCGCATCAGTGTCTCATTGTTGGTGATATCGAAGAAAAAGTCACACTCCTGGGTGTGGGCACAATCCCGGCAGTTTTCTCCCCGAAAAGGTCCGTTACTCCCGTAGTATTCCAGCGCTCCCAAGGCGAATACTTCAGACGGTTCTGACTGCAGCCACCAATTAAGCAAATCAAAATGATGCGTTGCCTTGTGCACCCAGAGGGTACCGCCAAATTCGCGCTGCCCGTGCCAGCGCCGGAAATAAGAAGCTCCATGGTAGGTGTTGAGATACCAGTGAAAATCCACGGAGGTAACTTTGCCAATGGCCTTGTTCTGGAGCAACTCTCGGACTTTGGTCATGTAGGGACTCCATCGATAGTTGAAGCCGACGATGAGGTTTTTCCCGGACCGCCGCTCAGCATCCAGGATGTCCTGGCATTTTTTCTCATCAATGGTGAGTGGTTTTTCAGTCAGGACATCCACATTTGCGTCGAGTCCTTTGATGATGAATTCATGGTGGTAGGCATCTGTTGTCGTGACGATCAGCAGATCGGGTTTCACAGCCGGGAGCATTTCCTCGAAGTTGACGAAGGTAGGGCAATCCACACCCATGTATTTCTTAACAGCCTCAAGGCGGCCAGGATTCCTGTCGCAGAGCCCCACAAACTCCAGGATATCGCCATAATTATCCACTAGTCTTTTCCCCCAGAAGCTGCTTCCACGGATCCCGGTGCCAACAAGGGCTACTTTGAGTTTTTCTTCTTTTCCGGAAAAGCTGAATGCTGATATGGGGAAGACGGCAGCAGCACCAAGCATGCTGATGGATGTGAGGAATTCGCGACGAGTAGTAGATGACATGAGAAAATGGCTCTTGAATGGAAATTGCCACTTTCCCGCTGTCTTTGCAATTGGATGCCGCAGGGTACAGGAAGGAGGTTACTTATCCAGCCTTACCACCAGCCAGGGCTCTTCAAAGTTGTAATCTTCCATCTTTAGAAAGTTGGCAAAGCGGGGCAAAAAGACATTTCTTCTGCGGTTTCCGATATCAATCACCAGTTCATCACCGAATTTTTTCAAATCAAAGTCTTCTTCTCCGATAAACGGCAGGCGGATTCGGATGTGGTACTGAGTTTCTGTTTCGCTCACTTCAAAGGGATTTTCTCTGTGGAAAATCTCCGTCGGATCAGTCTGGCCGTAAATGGTCTGCCCAATTTTATCTAGAAGTTCCAGGCCAAACACTTCCTGGCCCTGATGGGGCACTTTGAAGATGGGGAGCGGAGCGAAAGACTCTTCGATTTCCTGCATGTGGCCGACCTGGGCATCAAGATATCTCTTGAAAAAGCTGTCCTTCAGGGTGTCAGGCATGACCCTGTTCACAATGACCGCATCAACGTTGTAGCCATAAAGCTGCAAATAGGTGTAAGCTCTCTGCGCTTCTTTAATGACCATTTTTTCGGGGTTGGCCACCAGGCGAATGGAAGTAATGTCGGGATTGGCGAAAATGGCCTGTACCTTTTCCAGCTTACCAAATAACGCTTCGAGCTCTTCATAGCCTTTGTCCACCGGAATATCCATGGTGCGGCGCAGGATTCCTCCTACTGTTTTGACGGCGAAGCGCTGCCCTGGAAAAGCTTTGGTCAACCAGCTTTGGGTGACCTGGGGGAGGCTCAGAAGGGTGAGGGTTTCACCCGTTGGCGCCGAATCAATCACGATCAGATCGTATATACCTTCCGAGTAAAACTTTTCGATCCACAGGAAGGCCGAGCCTTCCTCCATGCCTGGCAATACCGACAATTCCTCTGCGACAATGTTGTCCACGCCTTGCCAGCGAAATATGGTGCGCATGAGTTGACGCATATTCCCCCAGTATTTCTTCATGGAATAGTACACGTCGAACTCCTGACCATAGAGATTGGGAGCAATTTCAGTGGGCTCAGGACCCAGCTCCATATCTAGCGCATCACTCAGGCTGTGAGCCGGGTCGGTGCTCATGACCAGGGTTTTGATGCCTTGCCTTGCAGCGCGGAGGGCTGTGGCAGCTGCTATGGTTGTTTTGCCGACGCCACCTTTACCGGTAAATAAGAGTATTCTCATTCTAATTCATTCAGCTACTGTGCAAACGGCAAGCAGACAGAAAAGTTAGTCAGAAATTGGGTAATTGGTGGTCATAACGGTTTTTATTAAGTATCGATCTAAAGCCCCATCAGGGTATCTTCCCTGAATCTGTATTCCTGAATTTTGACTTCGTCGAAACAGAGGTTGACCCCACCACAGGTAGGGAAGTCACAGGTGCGAAAGATCGTCGAGCGAAATTTCAGATCCTGGAAGATGCACCGATCAAAGGTGCAATCTTTAAAAAGGATACTTGTCACCTCGTTCCAGGAAAAAGATTTCTGAGTAAAGGTTTCGGCCAGATATTCCGTACTTATACACCATCAGGGATTGATTTCACCGACAGAAACCGTGTGGCTTCCCGATTGGCAGCCTCTGATTTTTTCTTCATGGAGGACAAACACAGATTCTGGGGAGGCCTCCGTTTCGCAGGAGCACTGGTGCATGTATTTTTTTGCGCTGAGGAAGAGATTTCTCCGTATTCGGATCAATTCCAGGGCATAATACTGTTGTTCTGCGGTGGAATAGCCCATCAGATACCAATTCCGACCTCCGGAGTTGAATAGGCTCAGGCTGTCGAAATTCGGATGCCACTGCCCGAAGTCCCCGTAGGATTGATAAATAAAAGCCTCCAGTTCAGCAGGGGAAAGTAGAATATCCTGAGGTTGATTGGTTTTCGCGACTTTGACCAGCGCGGTTTGAGACACCTGCGAAAAAGCTATCCCAAGAGACAGACTTGTGATAAAGAGAAGGGCAAGAAAAGGCTTCATGGTGTTCGTGTTTAATCAATCTTTCATCCTTTTAGGAAGATATTGAAATTTTCAAACACTTGCAGGTAATACTTTCTTTCCCGTCATTTCTTATCTTCACAATCCTAGAGAAAAAATCATGGGCAAATACTTCTACCGCAATATTAAACTGGGCGTAGTAGGTGGAGGGCAACTGGGGAGAATGCTCATCCAGGCCGCCATTGACCTCAATGTTGAGATCCATGTGATGGATCCTTCTCCGGAGGCTCCATGTAAGCCTTACGCGCATCAATTCACAAAGGGGTCTCTGCAGGATTACGAGACTGTGTACAACTTTGGAAAAGATCTCGATGTGATTACTATTGAGATCGAGAAGGTAAATGCAGATGCCCTGGCCACACTTAAAGCGGAAGGGAAAGAGGTGTATCCTGACCCAGATATCCTCAGGATGATCCAGGATAAACGGGAGCAGAAGAAATACTTTCGGGAAAAAGGACTGCCAACCGCTGATTTTGAATTGGTAGAGAACCGGGCAGCAGTAAAGTCTTTGGGCTGGATGCCTGCGGTCAATAAACTGGGCCGTGATGGATACGACGGTCGTGGGGTCCAGATTCTACAGGAAGAAACCGATTATGACAAGGCCTTCGATGCTCCAGGTATTGTGGAGAAAATGGTCTCTTTTGAAAAAGAGATCGCCATTCTTGTTGCCCGCAACGTCAAAGGCTACGTAAAAACCTATCCGTTGGTGGAAATGGTGTTTCATCCGGAGCACAATCTGGTCGAATATCTTTTTTCGCCAGCGGAAGTGCCTGTTGTTCAGGCGGTCCGCGCCCGGGAAATTGCCGTGGATCTGGTGACAGATCTCGATTATGTGGGCCTCATGGCCATTGAGATGTTTGCCATGGAAGATGGCCACGTGTTGATCAACGAAATTGCCCCGAGGCCG
>CAZLKP010000128.1:9296-11202 GCA_964560095.1 uncultured Bacteroidia bacterium | reverse complement strand
GGCGGAGAACCCCGGCTGGTCACCGAGCAAACCCCTTCCTACTGGCACGGCTGGCACCCCAATGGCTCAGAAGTGGTGTTTGTTGGAAAACGCCCGGAAACGGGAGACAGCTACCATATTTTTTCCATTGACATCAACGCGCAGCAGGAAACCCAGCTCACCGACTTCGAGGGCACCCATGTTGATGGACCGGAATATGATCCGATTGGCGAATACCTCTATTACAACGGCAACCAATCGGGGACCATGCAGATCTGGCGGATGAAAGCCGATGGCTCGGAACCAGAGCAGCTCACCTTCGATGAAACCAACGACTGGTTTCCCCATATTTCTCCCGATGGCAAATGGATCGTGTACCTGGCCTTTCCCCCTACGATTGATGTCAATGCTCATCCGCATTACAAGCGTGTGGAACTTCGGCTGATGCCCGTAACAGGTGGTGCCCCGCGCACCATCGCTTATCTGTATGGTGGGCAGGGCACCATCAATGTGCCATCCTGGTCGCCCGACAGCAAGCGGATTGCTTTTGTGAGCAACTCTGCGGGGTTGGAATAACTGGGAGGATTAGCGTGGATCCATGATTTTACCGGAAAACAGGATCAACCCACTCTCACGCTCCCGAAGGAAAACCAGAAAAGGAGAATCGAAGAAATAATCTACCGTGATGGGGATTGAGGTGTTTACAAACACCCCCACAGAAGTCGCTGCTGCAGCGGTGGTACCTGATTCATCCACTTCCAGATAAGTCTTGTGCTTGACCTCAGAGATGGACAGCTCTGCATCGGCGATGTTGGTGAAATCTGCCATACCTCCTTCAAAAGCGATTTCCATCCCCAGATTTTTCAGGGTTTCATTGAGGGTGGATTCGTACTCGATCTTCATTTTGGGCACCTGGAGTTGAATCTCCTCTTCCGCCACCTGACCGATCCAGCCATTGAGGTCTGTCATGCTCAGGTTGCTAAGGAGTTGATCGACAGTACCTTTTTCCGGCTTGACCAATACCAGAGAAAACCCATCCTTCTTGTAGGGCAGTTCCACCAGGCTCACGTCCTGATTTCGATAGACAAGTCTGTCCGTTTCTGACGCGAACATCTGTTCGGCCTGAACGACGCTGCCGTCTTCCAGGGTAAATGGACGATCGCGCGTATCCTCATCGTCAAATCCTTCTTCCCATTTTCCCTTAAAAAACAGGGCATTGACCAGAAACATCACATGGCTGGGAGTAATCTGGTCCACAATTTTGTCAATGTAACCGTTGGTGTTTTTGTCCACCCATTTGTTGATAGCATCCTTGGCGGCAGGATCAGAAAAATCCAGTTGCTGGACTTCTGCCTCATACTGGTTTTGGGTAATGTCAAGAAACGCTGCTTTCACATCAAATCCCTCTTTATACCAGATCGAATTGGCCAGGGACACCTCTACTTTGGGGTCAATGTGTTCGAGCGACTCGATCAGGATCTGATACTGCTCATTCATGTCGCCGACGGAAACACCCTCAAATTCCAGCGTGTTTTCCATGTCGGTGAGCGTTTGTCCATCAGCACCATTGGTGGTCATGGCGAGGGCGGAAAAAACGCTGAGTGGCGACACAAACACATTGTCGGTGGGCTTTGACTTGTGCTCTTCGAGTAGCAAATTCAGGCCGAAGTCATTGTTGGCGCGGGTCACATCAGAGAATTCCTGAGGATTCACATTCACAGGTTGGCAGGCAGTGAAAAGGGTGACCAGGAGGAGAGAACAAAAAATAGCAAACGTTTTCATTGGATTCATTTTTCCTGAATACGGAAAAACAGGTGGATTCGCTGCATTCAGCAACCAAACGGGTTGCATCGTCTCATAAAAAAACAGCCTCATCAGGTCTGATGAGGCTGTTTGGGAGTGCGGATGAGAGGACTCGAACCTCCAC
>CAZLKP010000128.1:217-9286 GCA_964560095.1 uncultured Bacteroidia bacterium | reverse complement strand
CGGGCACTAGAACCTGAATCTAGCGCGTCTACCAATTCCGCCACATCCGCTCGGAATGGGTTGCAAATATATAGCTGCTTTTTCGAATCGCACAATAATTTTTCACTTGTTTTAGAAGAATCTTCACCCCTTATTTTATGTATGGCTCTCAGAACCGGTTTCTTCCTCCTGCTTCTTTCGATCCTATGCAGCTTTCAGGCTTATTCCCAGAAGGTACTGGCCCTGGAAAATCCCGCGCGATTCAAAAGAATCATCTTTAAACCAGGCGATTATATCCGCTTCGGTACAGACGATAGCCAGGCCCGGTTCAGCGGCACCATCGAATCAATTGATGACAGCGTGGTTGTGATTGTTAAGGTGGTGACAGTGGAAAATGAAGGGGATGCCACCAACAATGTGTTTCGCGATTATGTGCCAATCCGGGAGATTACCAAGGTGTATAATCCCGACCAGGGCTGGTGGTATTACTTCCGAAATATGTATTCTGGCACGGCCATGATCGGAGGCGGCGTGTTGATACTCGGGTCCATCTTTAATTCGTGGGTGCTGGACTCCCCGCCGGATCCCTCCAGTATCATTTTGGCGAGCTCCATTTATGCCAGCGGCCTGATCGTTCGTTATCTGGGCAGAAACAAATACAAAATTGGCAAACGCTGGAAACTCCGGGCTATGGAGCCAATTGTAGAAAAGGTTGTTCAGCATGAAGAGTGATCAATGGCCTACACCGTTTTGCGATACAGAGCCTTCGTCCAGCACCACCATATCGCCGGCCCAGTACACACCCATGGATTCGTCTGATTCCGCATCCTCCCGTTCGACGTTGAGCACGGTAAATGCGTCTCTGTCTACGGCATCAATCTCGAAAGATTTCACCAGATCCAGAGCTTCTTCCAGACTCTCGGCAACGACCCCGTAATGGGTGTGGAAGGCGCGTCCGGACATGTCCTGGAGGTCTTCTCGCTCAAGGAACTTGCCGTCCATTTCGATGACGAATGCGACGGGTTGGCTGCCGAATGTTGGTTCCATTTCCCGCCAAAGCCATAAGGCATCCTGGTGATTCCGGAAATAGTGGAAGGCCAGCTTGAGGACCTGTCGAGCCGTGGTAATGTCGTCATTTTCCTCCCAATGGGCATTTGCGACTTTGGCCAGAATCCCTGCCATGGTTTCGAAATCTTCGTCATTGGAGGGATTGGCGACCTGGTCCAGTTCTTCCTCTGCCAGTTGAAGGATCAGGTCTGTGCGGCCCACAGCCTCCAGCAATTCCAGCTGAAGATGGAAGGCATCCAGGAGGTATTTCTCTGTTTCGACCTGCTGCAATCGGTTCAGCGCCTCATCGACCTTTCCCTGCATAAATTCCGAGCGGGCCTGCATCAGGTCCACTTCACCAGCCTGATCTCCTGCATATTCACGAGCCCGGTCAAACACGTTATCAGCTTCCTGAAAGCGCTCCAATTGCATTAGCACATTGGCTTTTTCGAGCATCAGGCCGTGATCTTCCGGGAACCGGGCGATGCCTTCGTCCAGGACATTCAGGGAGGCATCGTCCTGACCGTCGTGCAGCAAGGCAATCGACTTGAGGTGCCAGCCGTCTGGCACGCCGATCACCTGCAGGCGTGAGGCCTGATCGGCAGCTTCCTGAAATTTGCCTTCTTCGATCAAAGCAATGATCTGGTCCAGTATTTCGTGGTGGTCGCTCATGAAAGGAGGAATTGGACAGTTAGTTAGGGGCTATGTTGGACAATCACAAACACCCGCTTAATAATCGGGTTGACGTTATTAACACGACAAAACTAGATGTAGGTTTTTCCGATTGCAATTTTTCTTTGCGGCCAGAGATGCAAATTCTCTCATGGGACCACCCCCGGTTTTTGTTATCTTGAAAGGCTGAAAAGAGCCATAAAATCAATTCATCCCAGTGAATTCACCCGTAGCCCAGCCCCAAGAGTCTGTAGCCAATCATACAGAAACGCTCATTCGCGCCTATCGCCTAATGAAAACCGCTGCATACATGTCACAAGTGTATGAGGAGCGAAAAGATCAAACCAGCAAGTATGTGCACGCCACGGCCCGTGGGCATGAAGCCGCACAGCTGGCACTGGCCTTGCAGCTGCTCCCGCAGGATTTTGTTTCTCCCTACTATCGCGACGACGCCATGCTGCTTGGCATCGGGCTGCGACCTTATGAAGTGATGCTGCAGCTGTTTGCCAAAGCAGATGATCCTTTTTCGGGGGGGCGAACCTATTACAGCCACCCTAGCCTTCGAAGGGACTCCATGCCCAAAATCCCGCATCAATCTTCCTCTACCGGCATGCAGGCGATTCCCTCAACAGGTGTTGCCCAGGGCATGAAGTATCTGGAAGCACAACAGCTCTCCACCTTTGATGAGGCTTACCATGCCCCGGTTTCTGTGTGCTCCATTGGCGATGGAGCCATGACTGAAGGCGAAGTGTCGGAAGCGATGCAGATGGCTGCTCTCCATCAGTTTCCGGTTCTCTTTTTTGTGCAGGATAATGGCTGGGGCATTTCGGCTCAGAAAAAAGAAATGTACGCCCAGGATGCGGTCAAGTTTGCCAAAGGCTTCAAAGGCATTGAGACCCGCGACCTGGCCGGCACCGACTTCGTGGCCTGTTACGATACTCTGACCGAAGTGCTGGATATCATGCGCAGGGAGCGCAGGCCTTTCCTGGTGAGAGCCAAAGTGCCTCTGCTTTCCCATCATACCTCAGGTGTTCGCAAAGAGTGGTATCGAACAGACTTGGAAGATCATCAGACCAGAGATCCCCTCCCGATATTGAGGCAGGTGCTTCTGGATGCAGGGGTGGAAGAACCGTACCTCAGCGAACTCGATCATTCCTGCGAGAAAGAAGTCGTCGCAGACCTGGAGGCTGCCAGAGATGCCCAAGATCCGGATCCGGAGTCCCTGTTCAATTTTATTTATGCAGAAACGCCGGTCAAAGAAGAGGCAGGTGAACGAACACCGGAAGGCAGCCAGGAAGTGGTGATGGTGGATGCAGCCTTGCATGCCATCGATAACATTCTGAAAGAATTTCCGGAGGCCCTCTTGTACGGACAGGATGTGGGCGGGGAGCTGGGCGGGGTCTTTCGCGAAGCGGCACTGCTGGCCAAAAAGTATGGTGATAAGCGTATTTTCAACACCCCGATTCAGGAAGGATATATCATTGGGAGCACGGTAGGGATGTCGGCTGTTGGGTGCAAACCAATTGTGGAGATTCAGTTTGCGGATTATATCTGGCCGGGCGTCAATCAGCTGTATGCGGAGGTGAGCCGGAGCTATTACCTCAGCTACGGCAAGTGGCCGGTACAGGCGCTCATTCGGGTGCCGATTGGTGCCTATGGCAGTGGCGGCCCCTTTCACTCTTCCAGTGTGGAATCTGCGATTCTCACGATCAGAGGGGTCAAAGTGGTCTATCCCTCCAATGCTGCCGACATGAAGGGCCTGCTTAGAGCTGCTTTTCTGGATCCTAATCCGGTGGTCCTGTTTGAGCATAAAGGGCTGTACTGGGGCAAAGTGCCGGGGAGCAAAGAAGCCAAAACCGTTGAGCCGAGTGATGATTACGTGATTCCGTTGGGCAAAGCCAGGGTGTATCAGGCAGCCAAGGAAGAAGAGGTAGAAAACGGAGAGAGCTGCGTGGTGATCACCTACGGAATGGGCGTTCACTGGGCGAGAAATGCCAGCAAGGTATTTCCGGGGCAGGTCGAAATTCTAGATCTGCGCTGCCTGGAGCCGCTGGACTGGGAGGCCATTGAGATTGCTGTGAAGCGGCACAACAAGGTCATGGTTCTCACAGAAGAGGTTCAAGAACATTCCTTTGCCGAATCGCTAGCCGGGCGCATTTCTCAGCGCTGCTTCACCTGGCTGGATGGCCCGGTGCAAGTCATGGGGGCCGAAAATTCGCCCGCCATCCCGCTCAATTCGGCCCTGGAAGCCCGAATGCTGCCCAATGCCGATAAAGTCCAGCGTCGGCTAGCTGACTTGCTGGGCTGGTAATCCCTGGTTTGTTGAACATTGACAGCCCCATTTCGTTTTTCTGAGCGAATCATTTATTCATTCTTTTATGGCATTGTCTAAGGCAACATTCGGTAATGGCTGCTTCTGGTGTACGGAAGCCATCTTCCAGCGTGTGGAAGGTGTTCACAGTGTGCTCTCCGGGTATATCGGTGGTAAGGTGAAAAATCCCACGTATCGGGAGGTGTGTTTTGGCCGTACTGGCCATGCAGAAGCCATTGAGATCACATTCGATCCCGAAGTAGTCAAGTACGAAGAATTGCTGGAAATTTTCTGGAAGACTCACGATCCCACCACCCTGAACCGACAAGGAAATGATGTCGGAACCCAGTATCGGTCAGCCGTTTTTTATCATGACGAACAGCAAAAGGAACTGGCTGAGCATTACAAGCAAAAATTGGACGAATCAGGGGTGTTCAACGATCCGATTGTTACAGAGATCACCCAGGCATCTGAGTTTTACCTGGCTGAAGACTATCACCAGAATTATTTCAATGAACATGGCAATCAACCATACTGCCGGGTGGTAATTCTGCCAAAACTGGAGAAGTTTCAGCAGGTGTTTGGAGAGAAAATGAAAAGTTGAGGGAGCGCGGGATTCCAGCGTTTCTCCTTTCTGTTAATTTCAGGCAAAAGAAATCAAACAGATGACACCCGTTTCCACTCAAGCACTCCTGGAGATTTTTCTTGCAAACAGAAACTTGTGCACAGACACCCGCAAGCTCCGTCCTGGCGATTTGTACTGGGCGCTTAAAGGAGCGCGCTTCGACGGCAACCAATTTTCAGCGGAAGCGCTCAAAGATGGTGCGGCCATTGCGGTGGTAGATGATATTTCTGTGATTCGGCCTTCTGATGACCGGTATGTGCTGGTGGAAGATGGCCTCCGGGCGTTGCAGGATCTGGCCAGGGCCTTTCGCCGAAGGTGGACCATCCCGGTGTTTGGGCTCACCGGCTCCAATGGGAAAACCACTACCAAGGAATTGCTCGCGGCTGCCATGGTCACGCAGTTCAGGGTGCATGCCACGGCTGGAAACTATAACAACCATATTGGGGTGCCCCTCACGATTCTGGCCTGCCCGGATGAGGCAGAGGTTGCCATCATTGAAATGGGCGCCAACCAACCCGGCGACATCCGGGAGCTGGCGGAAATGGCCGAGCCCGATGCCGGACTCATCACCAACGTAGGCTATGCTCACATCGAAAAACTCCTCAGTCTCGACGGCGTGATGCGCGAAAAAGGACAGCTCTTTGAAGTCGTCAAAGCACGTCAGGGACAGCTGTTTGTCAATGCCGAAGATTACCGCGTGATCCAGGCTGCCGGGGAATATGAGCATATGCAGAGTTTTGGCCTAGAAAGAGGAGATGTACGTGCCAGGGTGGTAAACCAATCTCCCGGGGGGATGGAGGTGGAGCTGAGTGGAAACCTGTTCCCGCATCCGCTCACGATCAACAGCCCGATGTCGGGCATCCATAATGCCCTCAATATGGCCGCAGCAGCGCTGGTTGGCCACCACTTTGGGCTTCGTGTTGAGGATATCCGCCAGGGAATGAGTAGCTACACTCCGGCCAACCACCGGAGTCAGCTTATAGATCGGGGCACATATAAGATCTGGATGGATGCCTACAATGCCAATCCCAGCTCCATGGCGGCCAGCATCCGACACGTAATGTCGTTGGGGGCGAAAAAGGTGGCACTGGTGATCGGCGATATGAAAGAGCTGGGAGACCAGGAGGTACAACTGCACGAGGAGTTGGGTGAGCTTATTAGCTCTTTGAAGCCGGAGGTTGTGATAGGGGTGGGGGATCTGATTCGCCATACGCTGGGAAGATCAGGAACCCGGACTGTGCATTTTCCGAATACTGAAGATGCTTCAGCTTCTGTTCGCCCCCACATAGGTGAATGTGATCTGGTGCTGCTGAAAGCCTCTCGCAGCGTCGGTCTGATCGCATGTCAAGAATTCTATTTGTTTGCTTCCTTGCTTTCGCCTCCATGCTGACCGGTTGTCGCACGGATCTTCCTCCCGTGACCCGGGTGGGTGCCAACACCGTCGGAGCCATGATAAATGGCCATATCTGGCTTCCCCAGATCAATGGCCTGAGACCCAATATTTCTGCTGCATTCACCGAATCTGATAGCCTGCTGACCGTCACCGCAACAAATCTCGGTGATGGCACCTATTTCCTGTGGGAATTACACCCTCTGCCAGATGCGGGCAGCTTTCTGGTCGAAGAATGGTCCAGTAAGGGTATTCGCTTTGAATATGGAGAAGTGGCAGATTCGCAAGGAGGAGACCGGGATCCCTTTCCGGTTGTGGAGGGGTCCGGGGCATTGGAGATATCATTGATAGACTCGGAAAATGGTGTCTTTGCCGGGGAATTTTCTTTTGACGTGGTGGCTCCGGGAGGCGATACGCTTGAGATACGCGAGGGGAGATTTGATGTGAGGTTTTAAGCGGGAAGAAAAACCCGGCCTGTCGGGGAGAGAAGCGCTGCTGTGTTGTTGCAGGTGCCGCGACAGGTTCTTAGTTTAGGGCACCACTTGAATATCCCTGAGGGAACCCTATGGCGAAAAAACCCGGAAAAAAACCCACCAGAAAAACCACCAGAAAAAGCAGCAAGGCGAAGAAACCAGCTTCTTCCCCATCTTTTTTTTCCAGCTTCAAACCTTGGCAGCAGGCGCTCATTCGCCACGGCTTGGTTATGGTGGGCTTTTATGTCCTGGTAATGGTTTTTTTCAGCCCGATCGTGTTTGACGGGAAGGTCCTGAACCAGGAAGATGCGATCAACTACCAGGGGTTGTCTCATCAGATGAAAGAGTTTCGGACAGAAACCGGGGAAGAGCCCCTGTGGAATCCGGCGATTTTTTCCGGAATGCCAGGATACCAGGCGGGTACACAGTATTCAGGGGATCTGTTTCCTTCTGTTCACAGAATTCTTCGGTTTGGTCTGCCCCGCCCTGCGAATTACATTTTTCTCACTTTTCTCGGGTTTTATGTGCTGCTTCTCACCCTGGGGATGAACTCATGTGTAAGTGGAATCGGGGCTGTGTCTTATGCCTTGTCATCATATTGGTTTATTATTCATGTCCCGGGCCACGTGTCGAAGGCAGCAGCGATTTCCTACATCGCTTTTCTGGTGGCAGGTGTTCTGATGACGTATCGGGGAAAATACCTGCTGGGAGGGGCGATGACAGCTTTTTTTATGGCGCTGGAGCTCACGGCTAACCACTACCAGATCACCTATTATTTGGCGATAGCCTTTCTGCTCTTCGGGATTGTGTTTTTCATTGATGCGGTGCGAAACAAGACCCTGGCCAACTTTGCGCGGGCAACCATTGTGGTGGTCATTGCGGCTGGTCTTGGGCTTCTTCCCAGCTTGGGCCGCTTTATGACCACGGCAGAGTATGCACCTGTGACCATGCGTGGCGGGAGCGAGCTGCCATCTGAAAATGCCAGTGATGAAGGGTTGGACCGGGATTATGCCTTCCGTTGGAGCTATGGAATTGATGAAACCTTTACCCTGCTGATTCCCAACTTCAAGGGAGGAGCTTCCAATACATTCGACCGAACGTCAGACGAATTCCGGACCATCAGCCGGGTAGGAGGTGCGCAGTTTGCAAGCCAGATACGGGAATACTGGGGCGAACAACCGGGAACCAGCGGCCCTGTGTATGTAGGAGCTATTGTGTGCTTCCTGTTCATCCTGGGGATCTTTTTGGTTCAGGGTCCGGTCAAGTGGTGGCTGATTTCTGTAACTGTGTTATCCATTCTACTGGCCTGGGGCTCCAACTCCTTTGTGGCGCAGCTCTTTTTCGACTACTTCCCCATGTACAACAAATTTCGGGCACCGTCGATGACCCTGGTGCTGGCGGAATTTGCCATGCCGTTTTTGGGTATTTTGGGCTTGTGGGAGTTTCTCAAAGCTGATTTTCAGCAACGGGGCCCGGAACTTCGGCGCGCACTGTTTGTCTCGGCTGGTATGACGGCGGGATTGTCGGTGATATTCTTCATAGGCAGCGGCCTTTTTACCAATTTTATGAATCAGGTGGAGCAGAGTGCCAACCTGCCTGCTCAGGTGCTGGATCCGATTATTTCCTATCGCGAAGGTCTGTTTAAGTCAGATGCGCTACGATCTGGGGGGCTCATCCTGGGAGCGGCGGCCCTGCTGTTGCTACACATGCGTGGGGGGATCAAAAAACCGCTGGTGCTGGGAGGACTGGCAGCTTTGGTGTTGCTAGATATGGTACCGGTAAATACCCGTTACCTCGACCTCCAAAAACCGGATGCGCTTGTGTCTGAAAACCGTTTCGAGGAGGAATTCAAGCCTACGCAGGCCGATAACTTCATTCTCAAGGATCAGGATCCCAACTATCGGGTGATCAATTTGACGGCGAGTCTGGCCTATGACAAGATCACGCCTTATCACCACAAATCTGTGGGTGGGTATCACGCCGCCAAAATGCGTCGCTACCAGGACGTGATTGACACCCTGCTACAGCGCGAGAGCCAACGGATCATCAGTCACCTGCAAAGTGAAAATGTGACTGATTCAAGCCTACAAGCTGTCATGAGCCGTAACATTGGCCTAAATATGCTCAACACCCGCTATGTGATTTACAACCCGCAGGCTCCGGCCCTGCAAAATCTCTCGGCCCTCGGCAATGCCTGGTTTGTTAACAACCTAAAGGAAGTGAGTAACCCACAGGAAGAAATCATGGCGCTTCGGAATATCAATCCCGCGAATACCGCTGTGGTTGATGCCACTTATGATGATGGCCGATTTGGCGAAATCCTGGATGTGAATCCTGCCGGGGATCCTTCTGCATCCATAGAGCTGACAGAGTATTCATTCAACCGAATCACCTACACGGCCAATCGGCAGGGGGAAGGGGTCGCTGTGTTTTCGGAAATCTATTACAACGATGACAAGGGCTGGAATGCCTACATCAATGGGGAAAAAGTGCCTCATGGCAGGGTCAACTATATCCTGCGGGCCCTGAAAGTCCCCGCCGGCCAATCGACCATTGAGTTTCGCTTTGAGCC
>CAZLKP010000128.1:0-207 GCA_964560095.1 uncultured Bacteroidia bacterium | reverse complement strand
CCGGAAGCATACACTCTGGGCAACACCGTGGGCCTGATTGGGTCAATCCTCGTGTTACTGTTTCTGGTTGGGGCGATTGTCTGGGAATACAGAAAAGGCTAATAATTAGGTATTCCCCACTTTCTCCCATCGCTTCATGGCCAGCTGGCCACAGCCGCCGTCCACGTCTTTGCCGCGGCTGCGACGAACATTCACGATCACGTTGGC
>CAZLKP010000127.1:7257-11212 GCA_964560095.1 uncultured Bacteroidia bacterium | reverse complement strand
TGACCATTTCTGATAGCGGAGCAATATTGACCATTGATGCAGAGCCAAATGCTGGTTGATGCATCAATTCCGGCGGTTGTTGCAGCTCAGAATTATTGTCGATCTTTGGCGAAAAATGAAAGGCCTCCTGATCACCGGATTCTGGAACAGCGGCACGACGCTTCTGGTGGACTTGCTGCGCAAACACCCACAGCTTCAGTTAGCGCGCGGGCGCTGGCTTCCCAATCTGGAGGAGCGAAGTACCCGTAAATGGCTACAGGATGGATTCATTGATCTGGGCCGGGGATATGAGCCCATTCTGGAAGGGGGCTGGGAAGCTCATCAGGAGCCACAATTATCTGAGCAGGAAATCCGAAGGTTCCGGAAAAAATTTGGCAGAGCCTTTTTCACCTGGCCAGGCAGGCAACTGCTGGCCAAAAACCCCTGGTGGTTTTTCATCCCTTCTTTGCTGCGACAGGTCTTTCAGGACGATGACATCCGCTACCTGATCGTCTTCCGGGAAGGTGTTCATCAGGTGGTCTCCAAAGACTACTGGAAACATGGTGCCTATCCTCCGGATGAAATGTTGCTGCGCAGGGCGCACTTTTGGGCCATGTGCATTGATTACTACGAACAACACTGGCATGGCCGCTCAGAGGTGCTCACACTGAGCTACAAACACATCTGCAAAGACCCCCGAGAGAATATGCAATCCATTTGCCACCACGCCGGATTGGATGCAACGCCTATCTTCGCTAAGATCCCTGAACAGCTCAGCAACCGAATGAAACTCTGGGACCAGTTGGATCCCAGCCTTCAAGAGCAGGTGAAGACGATCGTCACACCTGCCCAGCTCAAGCTTGACCAACTCATTTTATCCTGACCCTAGCTTTTCCGCGCGCATGTACCGATACCTCACACCCGAATACCTGTTTCTCGCTGCCGCTTCTGTGCTTACGGTGGGCCTGAGTACCGGAAAAGGATTGCTGAGTGTGTGCACGGTGGCCATGGTTGTTGCGGCTGTGTGGCGCTGGATGCTTCGCGGAAAACCGGCCATTCGGCCGCAGGAAACCAACACCACCATCTGGATAGTGGGGTTGTTTGCCATCGCACTTGTCTCCGGTCTCTGGACCGACAACAGCGATCGGTGGTTGCAGGATGTCTATGAGAAAATCCCGTTGCTTCTGATTCCCCTGGCCATTTATCTCATGCCAGCGCTGAAGCGAACCGAATGGATCTGGATCCAGCTCATCTTTCTGGCGACCCAATCTGTGGTGGCCGCAGCCACCTTGATTCGATTTGCCTTCACCTACGAGGAACAAATGCAGCGAGTGGCTGAAAACGCCTACATCGACATCATCGGCAGCATCAGCCACATTTACTTTGGCTTGCTGCTAGGCTGGTCCGCCATCGTGGGGATCCATCTGTGGGGAGAGGTGTGGCGTGAATGGAAGCCTGCCTGGCATGTGCCAGTTCTGGTGGTCCTCCTGTTCAATGCGGTGGCCATTCATGTTCTGGTATCCCGCACCGGACTGATCGGATTTTACGGGGGGCTGGCCGCCCTGGGGGGGGTTTGGCTCTGGCAGCGCCGGAAACGGTGGCTGGTATTGGGGCTCCTGGCCGTACTGGCAGCATTGCCAGTGCTAGCTTACTACACAGTGCCCAGTTTTCAGACCCGGGTGCGGGTCACCATCTGGGATGCCGAGCAATATTACTATCAACCCGACCTGGACCTGGATCTGTCGGATAACTCGCTCTCGCTTCGGTTGCTGGCCTGGGAGGCAAGTTGGGGCATCATCAGAGACCATCCCTGGTTGGGGGTGGGTATGGAAGATGTGGGGCAGGAAATGCTGTCGCAGTATAAGATTCGCAAGTTGTCGGACAAGGGCGACAATCTGCTCACCAATCCCCACAACCAGTATCTCAAGCAATGGGCTGGTGCCGGAATTCCGGGATTGCTATTGCTGCTGCTGGCCTTATTTCAGCCGCTGTGGGAGTCGCGCAGGCAGCTTTCCCCGCTGGTCGCAGCCTTTGTGGTGATGATGGCGCTGGCCATGTGTTTTGAGAGCCTCCTCGAACGCCAGATTGGGATGAGTATGTTTGCGTTGTTTGGGATGTGGGCATCGGGTAAGTGAACATTCCCCTGCTCTTGCGCATCCTCACTCCCGGCCCCTCCCCGTCGGCTTTTCCACATATCCACATTCCCACTTGTTGATAACCTTTCTGGATCGTGGACAGTGTTTGGTCTGCTCCGGCTACCTTTATTTTTCATTCCAATTCTTTTTTTCGGAGCATGAACAACAATGCATATTTCAAGGTAGATCCACGCCTTGCCTCTCTGCTTGGAGAGAACTATCGGTCCACAGAACTAGCCATCAAAGAGCTGATTGACAACGCCTATGATGCCGACGCGACCGAGGTTCGGATCACCCTTCCCAAACCTCTGACCTTAGATCCCATCGTGGTTCGCGATGAGGGTACAGGCATGACTGAAGGTGAGGTCAGAGACGAATACCTCAACATTGCCAGCTCACGGGTGTCCCGGAAAGGTGAGCGTACACGCCTCAAAAACCGCCTCGTCAAGGGCCGCAAAGGGATCGGAAAATTTGCCGGCCTTATGGTCGCCTCTCAGATGGAGCTCCGCACCATGGCCCGTGGCAAATTCACCCACCTGACCATTTACCGTGATGAACTCCTTCGCGCCAAGCATGACCTTGAGCAGATCAATCTGCCCCTCGAAACAGGCATTTGTGATGGTGATCGGGAAGCCCATGGCACCGTAATCACCCTGCGTGGCATCAACCAGCAATTCACCTTTCCCAATCCCGAAAGGCTGAAGCGGATCCTCGTCCTCGAATATGGCCGTACACAAGATTTCAAGCTGTTTGTGGATGATGAATTGGTGGATATTGAAGATATCCCCGGCGATGGATTCGAGCAAACAATCACCCTCAAATCCGGCGAAACAGCTCAGCTTCGCTACACCATTTCCGATGGAAGAAAGCCATTGAAACAATCCGGCCTGGCGATTCGGGTAAGCGGAAAAGTGGTGGGAAATCCGAGATTTTTTGGCCTGGGAGAGGAAGATGAGATTCCACCCAAACTGCTGCGTAGATTGTTTGGTGAAGTGGTCTGTGACAGCCTGGAGCCCGATGTCACCGCCGACTGGGGCGCGATCATCGCCAATAGCATCGTGCTGACTGAACTGGAAGAAAAACTTCGACCCCTGCTGCTGGAGTCATTTCGTACGGTTTTTAACCGGGAAATTGATCTCACCCGCTCCCGACTCAAGCGTCACATCGACCAGAGTCTTGCACATATCCCGTCTCACCGGCGGCATTTTGCAGAGCGGGCTATGCAGCAGGTGTTACATAAATTCTACGGGGAATCAGAAACACGCGTAGCTGCGATCATCAGCCTTGTGCTGGATGCTTTCGGCAAATCCGAATACTCGTGGGTGATGCAACAGCTGGAAGCGTCGCGCGAAAGTGGCCAGGAAGACATGATCCAGGCTTTTACCGAATTTGGAATGCTTGATGTGGCACTCATTGCCCAGCAGTCTTCCCATCGGCTTGCCGTATTGCAGGACCTGGAAGTGATCCTGATGAACGCTCAGACGCCACCGCTCCAGTTAGCGGAAGCGCTGTCCAACAACCTGTGGTTGCTTGGAAATCAATATCCCATGGTCTCTTTCAATCAGGATTTGCAGCAGGCGGTGACCATGTACACCGGCCACAAATTCACCAACGGGCATTCCCACGAAGCTCCCAACCTGGTTCTGCTGCAGGACTTCAACAAGGGGTTGTTGCTGGTGCTGCTCAATCCCACTGACCATGAAGTTGCCCTGATGGATCGCCGCAAAGCCATGATGTACCAAGAGGACCTGAAAGTCTATTTGCCTCAGCGGGATATTGAGGTGCTGGTGTTTGGTGGGGCTGTGGGAGACGGGCTGGTGAACCAAAACAGCAAACCCAAC
>CAZLKP010000127.1:227-7247 GCA_964560095.1 uncultured Bacteroidia bacterium | reverse complement strand
TCTTACAAATCCATGCTCAGTGAAGCCCGCGTTCAGCTGAACTGGATGCTGTCTGAGATGAATAAACGCAAAACCCACGTATCTGCCGAAGCTCCGGTTGTCTGATACCCCGGAGGCGTGGTGCCCGTCCGGTCGTCTGAATGATCCGTTGCACGATCACATATCGATTGGATGGAACACAGGCTGTCGCATGCGGCAGCCTGTTTGTTTATTCCCTTTCCTGTAGGATCTGTTACCTTCGTGTACACCCAAACCTGATATCGACTTACTATGACCTGGCGCATGGCCATTGACGTAGGAGGCACATTTACCGATTGTCTCGCTCAGTCTCCAACCGGAAACACCCGCATTCTCAAAGTACTGAGCGATGGCACCCTCCGGGGAGTACTGGGTCAAAAAGGAACAGAAAGGAGGTGGGCATTCAGGAATGAGTGGGGCCTCCGTTCAGATGCCTTTTCCGGGTTTATGGTTCAGCATCTCAAAACCGGTAAGCAGGCCACTGTCATTGCCTATGATGAATCGGCAGGACAATTGATATTGGATGAAGTATGGAGCGAAGCATCATCGGGAGACTATATCGCACTGTCAACGGGTGAACCGGCACCCATTCTTGCAGCCAGAATCGCCACCAGCACAGAACCTGGCCAGTCTCTTCCTCCGATTGACTTTCGGCTGGGCACCACCCGCGCCACCAATGCACTTCTGGAGCTCAAAGGAGCTAAAACTCTCCTCATCACCAACCAGGGACTAGAAGACCTCCTGTTGATCGGTGATCAAGCACGGTCTGATCTCTTCGCGCTCGCCATTCACAAGCCCGAACCCCTGACCCGTCATGTGTATGGTATTAAGGCGAGAATATCGAAAGATGGGGAAGAACTCATCCCTCTCCTTCCCTATGAGATACAACAGGTTCTGCAGGTCGTCCGGGATCTGCAACCCGAGGCCATCGCCATCAGCCTGCTTCATGCTTACCGTTTTGCTGAGCATGAGCAGAAGCTGGCAAAAGCACTCCGCGAAGCGGGATATCCGCACGTTTCAGTCTCACATGAACTTGCTCCTGAGATTCGCTTGTTGCCCCGCACGCTCACGACCGTCACCAATGCCTACCTGTCGCCGGTGTTTCGCAGCTACCTGGATCAGGTATCCAAGGCACTGGACTCTGATACCTTCCGTGTGATGAGTTCTGCCGGAGGATTGATGGAAGCCCGCCATTTTCCACCCAAAGACAGCCTGCTGAGTGGTCCAGCAGGGGGTGCCACGGGCGCAGCCAACGTCGGACAGATGTATGGCCATGCGCACGTCCTCAGTTTTGACATGGGCGGCACCAGCACCGACGTAGCCAGGTGCGGTGACACGCCACAGCTCCGCTACGAAACCGAGATCGGCGACCAAACCCTCCTGCTTCCCTCTGTTGCCATTGAAACAGTGGCAGCGGGTGGTGGGTCGATCTGTAGTTTTGACGGTCAAAAGCTGGCTGTCGGGCCGGAGAGTGCCGGTGCCTCGCCGGGGCCAGCCTGCTATGGGGCTGGGGGACCACTCACTGTCACTGATGTCAACCTCTTACTCGGCCTCATTGACCCGGAAACCTTTTTGTTTCCAGTTGATACAGCGGCCGCCCGAAACGCGGCTCGGGAAATCGCCCTAGAAGCCGGAATCAGCATCGAAGCTCTGCTGAGCGGCTTCCGGCAAATTGCTGATGAAATCATGGCAGGTGCCATCAAGCGCATGGCCCTGCGGCAGGGGCATGCGCCCTCCACGCATGCACTAGTCTCTTTTGGCGGTGCAGGCGGGCAGCATGCCTGTGCAATCGCTGAGCTACTGAGCATCCATGAAGTCATTGTGCCGAAAGAAGCCAGCATCCTCAGCGCCTGGGGCATTGCCAAAGCACCGGTTTCAGTCGTGAAAAGTACACCCATTCTTCAATGGCTGGAAGAATCCAGCGAATCATTCCTCTCACAGACTCAGGAAAGCCTAAGATCCGATATTCGGGAACAGCTCGCCCGGGAAGCCGGATACACCCACAAAACAGTTATTGTCTGGAAAACGGTGGTGGAATGCAGAATCCAGGGACAAAATCACAGCCTGGCGCTGGCGGGCATTGATGAACTCGCGAAGAAATTCAAATCTTTATACCAATCCCGCTATGGGCACTGGATGGAAGGCCGAGCCATTGAATGCGTCAATATGCGGGTCACAGCATCCTGGCATCCGGAAGCAGCAGATGTCTCCCCTGCGGAGGCTCCCGATCCATATCCAGCCCCTTCTTCGCATCGTTTTCACCAGGACCAGCCAATCTTTGACTGGCCATCCCTTTCGCCGGGAGCAGAGGTGAAAGGCCCTGCCCTGATTTCCTCTCCGACCACGAGTATTTCCGTCCGTCCCGGATGGGTGGCACGCACAACAGCTCAACAAGATATTCGCCTCCTTCACAGAAGAGAAACACAACCCAAAGACCATGATCAGGCATTTCCTGCTGAGTTGGAGCTTTTTTCGCAACGCTTTCAGCACATTGCCAGGGAGATGGGGGAAATGCTTCGGCGCACCAGCCTGTCGGTAAATGTAAAGGAGCGCCTCGACTACTCCTGTGCCCTGCTCGACGCCGATGGTCGTCTCGTGGCAAATGCACCGCATGTACCGGTTCATCTGGGTTCATTGGGTATTTGCGTGCGAAAGGTAAAGGAGACACTGGATCCCGGGCCCGGAGATGTTGTGGTCACCAACCATCCCGGATTTGGGGGATCTCATTTGCCGGATGTGACGCTGATTCAAGCCGTTTTTGATAAGAAAGGAAGCCGAATCGGATATGTGGTCAACCGGGCGCATCACGCCGAAATTGGAGGTATCCGTCCCGGATCTACGCCGCCATTTTCCAAGCATCTGGCTGAGGAAGGTGTTGTGATCTCACCAATGCTCCTGGTTAGACAGGGAGAATTTCAGGAGGAGGCCATTCTGGCGTTGCTGTCTTCCGGTCCTTATCCCAGCCGAAATCCGAAAGAAAATCTGGGAGACCTTCGTGCAGCTCTTGCAGCCAACCACACCGGGGCCGAAGCCCTGAAGCAGTTGGTTTCTGCAGAAGGAACCCATCGTGTCCAGCAGTTTATGAAAGCGCTGATGGATTATTCTGATCGGCGAATGAGGGCGGTTTGGCGCAGATGGGAACCACACAACCTGACCGCCACAGAATACCTGGATGATGGAAGCCAACTCTCAGTGTCCATCAGGCAAAGTGGTGAACAGCTACATATCAGTTTTGCCGGGAGTTCAGCCATTCACCCACACAATGTCAATGCGACACCGGCCATCGTTTATTCGGCGGTTTTGTACGTCCTCCGGTTATTGATTCCTGAAGATTTGCCATTGAATGAAGGCCTCCTTCAATCTGTGGTCATTGAGTTGCCTGAAGGCATATTGAATCCGGTCTTTTCCGAAGATCCGACAAAAGCACCTGCCGTTGTTGGCGGCAATACTGAAACGAGTCAAAGACTCACAGATACGCTGCTCAAAGCCTTGGGTGTCGCGGCATGCGGGCAAGGTACGATGAACAATTTGCTCTTTGGCAACGAGCGCTTTGGGTTTTACGAAACCATCGGCGGCGGATCGGGGGCTACGGTTGGCAATCACGGGGCTGATGCCGTTCACCAGCACATGACCAACACCCGGCTCACCGACCCGGAATTGCTGGAATTCCGGTATCCGGTGCGATTGTGGCAGCAGGCCATCCGAAAGGAAAGCGGCGGACATGGCCGCTGGAATGGAGGTGACGGTATGATCCGGAAACTAGAGTTTCTGGACAACCTGGAAGTCACCATTCTGGCTCAGCACAGACGGGAGCAACCCTACGGACTACATGGAGGCGAGCCTGGAGCGACAGGCCGCCAATCCATTCGCTGGCCAGATGGACGTGAAGAAGAATTGCCGGGCATTGTCGGCATAGATGTGGTGCCAGGGACGATTCTGACGATCGAAACACCCGGCGGCGGTGGAGCCAACTAATCCTGCTGGACGGACCTCAGTACCTGGATCGATTTCAGGTCAGGGATGGGGCCCATGCCGGTCATGATTTCCTCCCCTACCGTGGAAAATTTCATCGCCAGGGGATCTCCAGCTTCAAATTCCACCCACACAGACAGGTCATCGACATTGGGGTTGCCGTTTTTTACGAAATTCACCCAATAGTCCGACATCAGAGATTCCAGTTTCAGATCCACGGACTCCCAGGGGCGATTGAGTTGTTCGAGGGTACTCAGCACGTAAGGCACTTCTGCTGTGTGATGGGCTTTTTCGCGGGTAAATACTTTCGGTCCCGGTGGCGTGCGGTCAAAATGATAGAGGAAAGCCGATTCCTCTCCAAACTTCCCCTGAAGCTCTGCCCATCTTAGGGTAGGAATGGCAAACATACGGTGGGTGCTCAGCCGCTTTTGGGATTCGGCCGCAACTGCATCGGTGCTGGCCGGATACATGTGAAGCAGGAGTTCTGTCTGCTCTTCTCCGTATTGCTCCATCACGGACGACCTGTATGCTTCCGCCGGCTGTGGTGGACCAAACATCAGTCCTTCATCTGCATTCCAGCCCAGCAGAGTAGGCACATCGTTGTATTGGCCTTCTGACATCAACTCGTTCACGGGTTTGGGCAACACGTATCCGTCCTGCGCCGGACTGAACTGGTTTCCAAGCAACTTCATCAGGCTGTCGGCCGGAAGTGACCGCGCTGCCGATAGGTCAGAAATGCCGGCCTCGTTCCATGCCTCAACCCCCCATGCTTCCGCTTCGGATAGTGGAAAATGCGGCCTCATGAGGGGAGAACCACTTTCTCCGATCGCCCGGTGAAACAGGCCCTTGGCGATTGGAGACGCCACCAGAACATGTACAGCTGCCGAGCCTGCCGACTGCCCCGCAATTGTGACCTGATCCGGATCACCCCCAAACTGCTCAATATTTCTTTGCACCCATTTCAACGCCTCAATCTGGTCGAGCATCCCGTAATTGCCGGAAGCCAAAAAGCGCGACTCGCTGCTCAGATCGGGGTGGGCAAAAAAGCCCATCAGACCGACCCGATAGTTGATCGATACAAATACGATTCCCTTCCTCGCCAGATCTTCCCCATCATAAATCGGGCAGGCAGCTCCCCCAGTCGTAAATCCACCCCCGTGAATCCACACCAGCACCGGCCGTCGCTCTTCTTTGGATGTGGCTGCCGTCCACACATTAAGGTACAGGCAATCTTCGCTAATAGGTTCTTCCGGAATGAGGTATTCGGAGGTGTACATCAAAAATGGCACCGGAGCAGGCTGCATGGCAGAAGCGGCAAACGCCGTGCAAGCCATGGTGCCGGTCCAGGGCTGAACAGCCTCAGGTGCTTTCCAGCGCAAATCCCCGACTGGGGGTTCTGCATACGGAATGCCTTTGACAACCAAAACCTCGCCATCTTCTGAGCGGCTACCAAATACCTTCCCGGCATCCAACTGGATGATGTCAATCGGTTCTGGGCTTTGTTCGCATCCAAACAGGAAAACAACCAGCAGAATAAGAGCAGAAAAGATTCGGTTCATAAGATCAGATTAGGATGTTCCATGTTACGAGGCAAATCCCTAAATGACAACAGGGTTCATCATTCTAATTTTTACCTTGCAGGCCGAACAAAGACCCAATATTCATGCTCGCTCCCAACAATCCCTCCCTTCAATCCTGGATATCTGTTTCCTCAGCCAGTGATTTCCCCATCCAGAACCTCCCCTTCGGAATCGGATCCTCAGGCATCCTGCCGCCATCTGCAATTTCGATTATTGGCGACAAAGTCATATGGCTGTCGCGCCTGCAAGCCCTGGGCTATATGGACGGGTTGCACCTGCCAACCGCCATTTTCCAAAACGATGCCCTGAATCCATTCATCGCTTTGGGCAGGCCGACATGGCGGGCGGTCAGGCAGCGGCTGTCGGACTTATTGCGGGAGGACTCTGCTTTGGGGCTAAAGGATAACCAACAGGATCAGGGAACGGTGCTGTCATCGGCGGATACGGTGAGCATGCACATGCCAGGGTTTGTACGGGACTACACCGATTTTTACTCCAGCGAAGAGCACGCCACCAATGTGGGTACCATGTTTCGCGGTAAAGAAAATGCCCTGATGCCCAACTGGAAACACCTGCCGGTGGGTTATCACGGACGTGCCTCGTCGATCGTGGTGTCGGGCACGGATATTCACCGGCCGGAAGGGCAGCGAAAAACGCCGAACGGTGACATTGAATTTGGCCCCAGCCACCTACTCGATTTTGAGCTGGAAATGGCTGTTGTGATAGGGAAAGAGACCCAGCTTGGACAGCAGGTGACCACCGAAGAGGCCGACGAGCATGTCTTTGGGATGGTGCTGTTTAATGACTGGAGCGCCCGCGATATCCAGGCCTGGGAATATGTGCCGCTGGGCCCATTTCTTGGAAAAAGTTTTGGATCCACCATTTCTCCTTGGGTTGTGACGATGGATGCGCTGGAGCCTTTTCGGGTAGCAGGAAAGCCGCAGGAGCCAGAAGTGCTCCCCTATCTCCAATTTGATGGAAAACGGAATTTCGATATCCGGCTGGAGGTCGATATCCTTACCGCAGGAGGCATGGTTCAGACCGTGTGCCGGAGCAACCACAAGCATTTGTACTGGAACACTGCTCAGCAGCTGGCCCATCACACGGTGAATGGCTGCAACCTGAATATCGGCGACATGATGGCTTCGGGCACCATCTCAGGGCCGGAACAAGGCGGCTTCGGTTCCATGCTTGAGATCACCTGGCGCGGTGCCAATCCGGTGCAAATGCCCGACGGCACGGAACGCAAGTTTATTCAGGATGGCGATTCCGTCGTCATGCGGGGATGGTGTGAAAAAGATGGTGTTCGTCTTGGCTTTAGTGAAGCGAGAGGAAAAGTGACATCCTAAAAATGTCAGGACTTGCCGATTTTCTCCTCCTCGTCTTCCAGCAACCCTATGAGGTATTCTCCATAGCCGCTTTTCACCAGGGGAGAGGCGAGAGAGCGGAG
>CAZLKP010000127.1:0-217 GCA_964560095.1 uncultured Bacteroidia bacterium | reverse complement strand
GGAGTTGATCGCCATTGATGTAGCCCTGACGGTAGGCAATTTCCTCAATACACCCGATTTTTAGGCCCTGCCGCTTCTCTATGATCTGCACAAAGTTGCTGGCCTGCATGAGCGAGTCATGGGTGCCGGTATCCAGCCAGGCTGTGCCACGACCCAGAATAGACACTTTCAGCTCAGCCATGGTGAGATAAATGCGATTCACATCCGTGATTTCCAG
>CAZLKP010000126.1:8355-11222 GCA_964560095.1 uncultured Bacteroidia bacterium | reverse complement strand
TCCAGCTTGCCAATGGGGTGGTGATGCCATAGTGCGGCCGCTCCTCTTCCTCGACAAAGGTCCCGAACATGCGATCCCAAATGATAAATACCCCCGCATAGTTCTTATCTATATACTTCGGATCCCTGCCGTGATGCACCCGGTGGTGAGAGGGCGTGTTCATTACCGCCTCAAACCAGCGGGGAAGCTTGTTGATATGCTCTGTGTGAATCCAGAACTGATACAGAAGATTCAAGCCGCCCACGAGCAAAAACTGATTCGGATCAAACCCCATCACTGCCAGGGGCAGATAAAATGGAAAAGACCACAATACGGCAGTCGAACTCTGGCGAAGGGCCACGGACAGATTGAAATCTTCACTCTGGTGGTGAACCACATGCCCGCCCCAAAACAGACTGATCTCATGGGCCATCCGGTGTGACCAGTAATACCCGAGGTCGTACAACACAAATAATGCTGTAAAGGACCACCCATTGACCGGCAGGGTGGTAATTGCCATGTATTCGAATACCACGGTGTAGATCCCCACACTCAGAATCTTGAGAAAAACGCCGGAAAGCTGCTGTAGGGTACCTGTGGAAATATTGGTGACAGCATCATTGAGGCGGTAGGTATGCTTTCGGGTAATAAACTCAAACACCAGTTCCAGAGCCATGAGGCCAAAAAACACCGGAATGGCAAGTACGACGGGATTCAAATCCATATTGTTGGGCAATTTGTTCTCTGCCAAAAATACAAGGCATGCCTATAATGTACCAATTCTGGTTTCCTGAAATTTATTCAACTTTCCGATATCTTTTGGGTTAATGATATATGAGCCAAAAAATAGCCATCCTGTGGTTTCGCCACGATCTGCGAATCCACGACCACGAAGCCCTTCACCGAGCCCTGGAAAAAGCTGATCAGATCCTGCCCGTGTACTGTTTTGATCCCAGGCATTTCACCAACACGCCTTTCGGATTTCCCAAAACCGGTCCTTTTCGCGCCCGTTTTCTTCTTCAAAGCCTCCGTAACCTGCGCCAGCGCCTGCAGTCACGGGGGAGCCAATTATGGATTTTGCATGGCAAGCCGGAGGAGGAAATACCCGCGTTAGCCAGTCGGTTGAATGCATCCTGGATTTTTGCCCACGAGGAAGTGACCCGGGAGGAAACCGATGTAGAACATGCCATGGAGCAGCGTCTTTTTGGATTAGGGATCAGTCTGGAACGCTTCTGGGGTTCCACGCTGTATCACCAGGAAGACCTGCCGATGCCCATCCAGTCGCTGCCTGATATTTTTACCAAATTCCGAAAACAGGTAGAGCGATACACAGAGGTGCGTTCTCCCTTTCCTACTCCGGATACCATTGTTTCTCCGGAGTGGGAACAACCCGGCGAACTCCCCTCATTACAGGATCTCGGACTCCCCGAGCCACAACCAGAACAGCGAATGGTTCTGGATTTTCAGGGTGGCGAAGAAGCCGGTCTGGAGCGCCTGCATACCTATTTCTGGGAGCGCGACTGCCTGCAGACATACAAAGAAACCCGAAACGGCCTGCTGGGAGAAGACTATTCCTCTAAGTTTTCGCCCTGGCTGGCCCTGGGATGCCTTTCGCCCCGACACATTTACCAGGAGGTAAAGCGTTACGAAGAACTGCGGGTCGCCAACAAAAGCACCTACTGGCTGATCTTTGAGCTTATCTGGCGGGATTATTTTCGCTTTGTCTGCAAGCGATATGGCGACCAGGTGTTTTATCCTGGTGGCATCAAACAGGTGGACCAACGCTGGAGCCAGAATTGGAAGTTATTTGAAGCCTGGCAACAGGGAGAAACTGGCATGCCCTTCGTGGATGCCAACATGCGAGAACTGAAACAAACGGGGTTTATGTCGAACCGGGGTCGGCAGAATGTGGCTTCCTTTCTGGTGAAAGATTTGGGTCTGGACTGGAGAATGGGAGCAGAATGGTTTGAGAGTGTACTCATCGACTACGACGTGTGCTCCAACTACGGCAACTGGAATTATGTGGCTGGTGTGGGCAATGATCCGCGGGAAAACCGATACTTCAACATCCCTTCCCAATCCAGAAGATACGATGCCAAAGCAGTGTACATGAAGACATGGATTCCTGAATTGGCACAGATTCCGACTGAATTCATCCACGACATCAGGAATATTCCAAAAAATTCTCTACAAAGTAGTGGTCTGGAGTTAGGCGTAGATTATCCCCATTTAGTCACCGAATTCAAAAAACGGAGCATAAAAAGGAGCTAAAACAGAAACATATTGGGACAAATCGCCGAAAATGAGTTAGGCAAACCGGGTTGAAATCCGTTTTTTTATCAGAATTTGTGAATCAAGGAATCTGACCATGCAAAAGGAACGTGATCGCCTGGCAGCAGCCTATGTCCGGCTCAGGCTCGCCTGGAATGATGGCCGCCTTACTCAGCAAGTCCTTTCAGATCGATTGAAGGAGTTTGATGAAAACGGTGAACTTCTCAATCTCACACAGGGCACCCTCAGCCGACTGCTCAACAATGAAAAGTGGGGAAGCGATGAACTCAGAAAAGAAGTACTCAGGGGCCTGGAGGGCATCCTCGAAAAATACTTTCAGGTCATATATGATGAAAGTCTGGGCGACTACGTCGTTATTGGTGAGCCCAGCGCAGAAAGCGGGGCGCCCATACACCTCATGGAAGGGCAGGCTGAACAATTGATGCTGGCTCCCTCAGAATCTCTTGATTCTATTGCCGGCACCTACGTGCTATTCTATCGGGGTGCTGATCCGCATCACGGCCTCGTCAGGCGATACTTCGTCAAGATTGACCCCAACGGTAAAGCAGCTGCCTACACCCGCCGCTCATGGACTGGAAAAGCCATGCGCTACCATC
>CAZLKP010000126.1:0-8345 GCA_964560095.1 uncultured Bacteroidia bacterium | reverse complement strand
GTATGGCTGTGGTCACAGGATACCCATGAGATTCAGGGATGCCTGTTTTTCAGCTTAGATCATGAAAAAATCAATGGAAAAGAACCCCTCAGCTCTTTTCAGGGACTCCTGATCAATACGACCCGAAACCAGGAATCCATTGCCAGGCGCATTGTGATGGTCCGAACCTCGATCACAGACCTGAACCGCCCACTGGGACACCTGTCTATTTCGGGCAATTGGGCAGAACTCGAAGACGAAGCCCCTGGCCTCAAAAACCTCTTTATTCCGCAATCGGTCAATCAGATTCGATCCCCCAGAACAGTCAATTTCCGCCACTTCAGGGCGCGACATGACTTCGGGAAAAGCTGTTTTTATGCCGCCTGCTATCTGGCCCAAAACGGCCAGGAGGAAGAAGCCAAGCGCGAACTCGAGCAGGCCTTCAGAGATGGATTTTATGACATTCCCATGATGCTGGATGCCACCAAAGAAGGAGGACCGCTGGAAAACCTTCTCTCCTGGTTCAAAGACAATCTTGGGAAATACAGTTTTGTTGGACCCATGAAGGCCTGATCCATCACTGTAATTCAAGCAAACAACTCCCTCAGAGGTTTGCCTATTACCGGCCAGGGCGTAAAACTCAAGCCACAAAGGTCGCTCATGGGACTATGATTAGCGATCTTTGCGGCTTGGTGGTTCTGATCAGTGCACTTACCCTAATTTTCCCTGCGCTGATCAAAAAGCATATCCCAACGAGAGGTTCGTTCTGAATACAGGCAGGAGGAAATAGGTGCTTTTCAAATCAAAGGAGTTGCTGTCAAAGCTGATTTGTGGATCTGTATCATAATTTTGAAGAAACCATTCATTCACTCGGTTTTCAGCGGCTTGAATATCATTTTCAAGTTGCCCGGTCACAGATCCAGACGCACCCACGCGGGCAAAAAGGCCTCCAAGACCGAGATTCCAGTCCAGAACAACATGCTCTCCCAAAAACCACTGCCAGCCCAGACTTCCCCCAAATCCAAAGCCTCCGTACGAAAAGCCCGACACAATGTCAGAGGTACCGGCAGGCTCTACCCAGGTAACCTCTGTTTCTGAATTATACCTGAAAAATCTTACCCAGGGATTCAGGTAAAAGCCTTCGGGAGCTTCTTTAGCCCCCAGGTAAAACCTGGCTTGCGGAGTCACAGAAATTCCACTAAATCTTATCTCATCTAGGATGCCGCTTTCTCCGGATACCTCATCAAATGTGATAACACCATTGTTAATCTCAAACCCAATATCTTGTCCGGCATCATCGCTGGTGAGGGAGGAACCTGAAAGATCTGTGGTTCTGGGCAATGCAATTTTTACATCAACCCCCAGACTGACCTTTTCCGACACAACTCCTTCATATCCGAGTTGCAAATTTCGAACTGGGCCAAGCAGCTTGAGCGGGGTGAGTTTGATAACGTGATTCTGAGCGACAGCTGGAACAGAAAAAGCCCCAACCATGACGAGAGCGAATAACAGGCGTAAAAGTTTCATACAATAGGTTGCTAAGATTGTTTGTAAATCAATACAGCGAATACGCCTCCGTGTGCGCGAAGGTTGCCACGAATCTTTCGGATTCATCCAATGCTTGAATATTCGAGTCTCACTCGGGTCAATGTGTGCCATCTGCATCAACTGCATGGTCTTCCAGGCAGGACACAACCACTACCCACCATCTCTGGCGCAATGAGCGAATATCTTCTTTTTTCAACGGAGAGCAGCGAAACCAGCGCCAACTTCTCAGAAACCGTCTCTTCCAGCGGTGGATGCTCAGGGCCAGACGCCCCAGAACTACGACTGCTGCAGTCATACCCAGGGACTGCCAGCTGCTACCCGTGACGACCGTTGCCATCACAAACAGCATCAACCAGTATAGCGGCTGCAACAGCAGCGTCCCCGCATAACGGATGGAGCTATGAAATTGATCATCCTTAAAGATACTTACGGCAGCGCGCTCAGAAGCCCAGTAGGGGAAAATATTCGCCAGATACCCGCTCGCATACACCGGAAAAATGAGGAACAACCCAAGTCCCTGCATCCACATTTTGACGGGATCATTTACATCCCTATCCACCTCTTCATCCGTGACATACACGGATGCCAGGGCAGCTTCATACGCCTGCACTGCGTCGGCAAACCCTTGCCATTCCGCATTCGATTCATCTGCCTTCCCTTCCAACTCCTGAATCACCCTCTGCTCGGCTTGCAACCGGAGGTTGAGATCATCATGGACCACTCCCCGACGCCTTAGTAGAGCGGGGCCGGCCCATGCTCTCACCGCATTGATAATGTCATACCAGGGGCCTGCCTGGATGTGGTGGATCAGCTGTTTCAGCTGATCAAACAGCTCATTCTTCAATGCCAGATAGGCCCGATCGGGATGCTCCCGGTACAGATCAATAAATCCAGATACAGGAATGGGAGCCCCAAATTTCACCAGCACATCTGCACCCGGATACAAATGCTCCCAATATGTGATCCCGACGGGATAAATGAGCAGTCCAAGTGAGAAATCGTTGGCTTCTTCTGCCTGGAAGCCAATCCTGGCAAAGCCTTTTTTCAGCGGCCTGAGTCGTCGATCTCGCCCGTGATTCCCTTCGGGATAAATGCTCATTTTCTCCCCTTTCGACAACACCTTCACAATCTCTTCAAAGCCACTCGCATTGGCCGTGGCCACATCTACAATGCCATCCTGACGGCGATATACCGGTCGCATTCGCATCCATCTCAGGATGGGGGTGAATACATTCCCAAACACATCGGAGCGAGCCATCGAAAACGGAATAAAATCGCGATCGACACCTGAAGTGAGAACCAGGGTATCCTGAAAGGAATTTTGATGATCGGGGGCAAATATTCCGGCTGTATCCCTGTTTGGAGCTAGATGCTCCTCAAATCCCACCACCTGGTACTGGCGGTAGTATCCATGCCGGATCCCAAGGCTGACAAACCTTCGGAACAATTCCAGGGAGAGAGGAGCTTTTGCTCGTTGTTTTTTTGGCATCAGACTGAACTTACTTTCACTTCAGATGGTCGGCGGGACCAGATCCAGGCCATGGTCATCCCGGCCAGTAAGTGCCAGACGCCCCACAAAGCGGCAATAATGGCCATACCTCCTCTGCCTTCAAACACGGGCCCGAAGATCAGCACAAGGGCCAGCCCCGAATTCTGAATGCCGGTTTCAATGCAAATGGTTCGCCGGTCACGCATGTCCAGCCGATTGGCCCATGCCCACATGTACCCGCCAAACATCGCCACTGCATTGTGCAAAAACACAAATCCCACCACCACGGAAACATACATCACAAATGCATGCCAGTTGGAAGTGAGTGCACCCAGAATATACCCGGCAAAAATCAACATCGACAGGATACGGATCGGCTTATCAATCGTTTGTGTCAGGCGAGGGAAACGCCTGGCAAACAACATTCCCAACACCAGAGGCACCCCCAGAATGAGCAAAATGGTAGAGATCATCGCCCAGGGATCCAGGGCTATCAGTTGTAACTCCTGCGCTGCCGGTGCATACCATTGGGCCCAAAAGGTGAAATTGAGAGGGGTCATCACGATTGAAGCCAACGTAGATACGGCCGAAAGGCTCACCGAGAGGGCTACATTCCCACCGGCAAGCAGAGACATAAAGTTGGATACATTCCCTCCGGGACAACTGGCCACCAAAAACATGCCCAGGGCTATACTGGGGCAGGGCTCCAGGATCCACACCAGGATCAGTGTGAAAGCAGGCAACAACAGAAACTGAGACACCAGGCCTATAAGTGCCGGACGCGGACTTCGAACCAGCAACCGAAAATCAGATACCTTCAGGTTCAGAGCTACCCCAAACATGATGAATGCCAGGGTCAGGTTCAGGATATCCAGCGATCCCGAAGAAAAATTGAGTCGAATGGCATCAAATTCCTCACACATAATCCTGTCGTTGGACCGGGGAAGATTCCTTCAATAGTCAGTCAAAATATGGAAAATTACGGAACCTCCACGATCAGGAAGGAGGGGGTTTCCCGACGGTTGACGCCATGATCCAGCACATACTTCAGCAGATCTGATCCGTATTTGCCCGGAATCTCTGCCCGCTTCACCCGGTCTTTGTCCACCAAAATGTAGTCACAGGCTTTCAGGGCGCGGATGTAGCGATCGGGATCCCGGTCAAAATGCATCTCTGCATTGTGCGCCCAATCCACCGGCAGCGGATTGTCCGTCTCTGTGAGGCAATGAATGAGGGGATGATTGGGCAGCACGGCAAAGGTCCCCGGAAGACTATCGCGAATGGCCGCGATTTCCAGTACCTCACGGCTTCGCTCAGGACCAGGGGTAATATAATTGAGCCTTGGGTAGATCTGCCCGATGTCAGGGTTGAGATTGTCAAATTGATTGATTTCCCGGTATGGGTAGAGAAAACCCAGAAAGACGATATTGGCAGCCAGCAACGTTAAGATCGTTGTCGGAATCCAGGGCTTGGGGAATTCCCGGATCAGCCCCCACCAGATCGGCACACTGCACAACACCGGCGTAGCATAGCCCCAACTCAGGCTGCTACACCAGGCCAGTCCCAGAAAGGCGAGCCATACCATGACCAGGTCCCTGTTACTGTTGAACAGCCTCCTACATTCCCAGAAGGAAAGCCACCAGAGGATGTGTGCCATTCGAAACGGCATCTCAAGGTTTTGCTCCTCAATCAGCATTTCTCCGGCCCAAACCGCCAGCATCGCTGTCAGGGTCCAGGGATAAATCCAGGAGCGAAGCCTTCTCATGTCCAGCTGTTTCAGGATGAGCCTCGGTCCCCCAATCAGCACGGCTACCAACAGCGGTAACAGATACCTAACCACGCCCACCTCCCATAAGTCACGCCAGGACGAGGCTCCGGCCATCCCCTCTTTCATGTCTGAGAAGAATGCAGGATCCAATCCCCACCATCCGAGACCTGCCACGATGGGCACCGCCAGAAACAAACCCAGGTTTCGCG
The DNA here is from genome assembly GCA_964560095.1 of uncultured Bacteroidia bacterium. Lineage (GTDB taxonomy): Bacteria > Bacteroidota > Bacteroidia > J057 > J057 > JANQTF01. The sequence goes on along the minus strand of CAZLKP010000126.1, from coordinate 3,352 downwards.
CTCTTTTCTCGGCAAACAGCAGGGCTACCATCAGCAAACCCAGAATCGGAGCCGGATAGAATGACTGTTTGCAGAGCACTGCGAGCCATAAGAAAACGGCCCCCAGCAGCATCCGCCAGCCCTGGTTTCGACTCAGCATCCAAATCCCTAGCGAGGCCCAAAACAACCCATCGACCGTGTGCCAGGGCATGGCCGGAAAGTTGTGAATGGCCAGGAAAAAGAGCATCAACACAACAAATGGCCTGTGAGGCAGAGTTCGGCTGTGGATCTCTAATGTTCGTACCTGCACCAGGACCATCACAAAGAGCTGGAGAATCATGCACATTCTCCCAAGCAGCAGATCCCACCCTTTCGGAAACAGAAACCACAGGCTGTGAAACCACACAGAAAAGGGAGGACGCACGTAATCAAAATCGGTGTACACCGACTCTCCGCGAAACACCCGCCAGGCCAGGCCCTGAATGAAGCCCTGATCGGTATCTCCGATGCTTCGGGAAGCCAATATCCAGGCGACCACAATAGCCAGCGGCCATAGCCAGAGTAGCGACTGGTTGAGAAATTTCGGCGAGTTGGAAAGTTGCCTCATGCATCAGGGCCTTGGTCACACCCTAATTTGGACATTATTTCGGGACCACCATCAATAATCCGATGGCAATGGGCAGAAAAACGATATTTGCCAGCCATACACCCACAAATGCCGGAAAATCCACATCCACAAACGCCTGCCCCATGACAAGGAGGGCGACATACACAAAACAGATTCCCAGACCCAGACCGATCTGGAGCGCCACCCCTCCCCGGGTTTTGCGCGTGGACATGGCATAGCCGATCAGTGTGAGGATGATGAGGGCAACCGGATCGGAAAATCGACGGTGTCGCTCAATGTAGAGCTCACGAAGAATGTCCGAGCCCCGCATCTCTTCCAACTCGATATAGTTGACGAGTTGTGGAAGAGTCATCGTTTCCGCCTTTTGGTCCTTGACGTAAATATCATCTGGGGTGAGCATAAAGGTGGTATCTATCTCATCGCGAAAAGTGAGCACCTCCCTCGTGCTGTCGATCGTTCGGATCCGCACATCCCTGAGCTGCCAGATCTCCAGCGAATCGATCCAGGTCATTTTGCGAGCATCCATTTTCAGGATGATTTTTTCATCTTCCACCTGTTCAAACCCTACGGTCGTGCCCTCCATCCGGGCGCTGTTGTAAAAGCCGATGGACATGTAGGTATCTGCGGCGATGCGCTTGTGTACATTCCGGTTATTGATGAACGGGCGGTGCTTGATGTATTTGTATTCAAATTCAATCCGATCGGCTGTGGACGTGGGAATGATAAAGCTTTTGAGCGTGAAGCCAATCAGTGCCAGAAAGATCCCGGTTCCCAGGTACGGCAGCATCAATCGGTAAAAGCTGGCTCCTCCGGACAGAATAGCCACAATCTCGCTACGACCGGCCATTCTTGAGGTAAAAAAAATCACCGCCAAAAACACCACGATCGGCGACAGCAGATTGCCCCAGTAGGGAATGAAGTTGAGATAGTAATTGAATACAATTTCCCAGAAAGGGGGATTTTTTTCGACAAATTCATCGATCTTTTCCACGACATCCACCATCACAGCAATGGCCATCACCATTCCCAGAATGAAGAAAAAGGTGACGAGAAACTGCTTCAGGATGTAGCGATCGATCAGCGTAATCATGTCTTCAAAGGTGGGTGGTTCGTTTGTTGAAGTTGCATCGGGCAAATATAGAACAGATTTTTTCTCCGGGAGAAAGCCATAACTTGCCAACCGATCTTACGGACGACACTATGAGAATCACTGCTTTTCACCTTCTTCTCCTCATCCTGCCACTGGCAATGCCCGGCCAAAGTCGTCAGATTGCGGTCACCATTGATGATGCTCCCATGGGGGAAGGCCCCTACTTCAGTGGCGAACGCAGAGGCCAGATGTTGATTCAACGGCTCCGACAGGCCGGGGTGGATCAGGCGCTGTTCTTTACCATCACCAGCAACATCGACAAAGAAGGCACCGACAGGCTTCAAAAATACGTAGAGGCCGGCCACAGGCTTGGCAACCATACGCATACCCACCCTTCTGCTCATCGAGTCTCTGCTGCCGATTACATGGATGACATGAGCCACGCAGATTCCATCCTCCGCACCATGGATGGCTATGTCCCCTTTTTCCGCTATCCCTACCTGCACGAAGGCCGGGACACAGCCTCCAGAGACAGTATCCGGTTTGCCGTGGACAGCCTTGGCCTTGCCAATGGATATGTGACGGTGGACACCTACGACTGGTATATTCACCAGTTGGTACGAGAGGCCCGGGCCGTCGACCGGCGTGTCAATATGGGGGCGCTCAAGCAGTTCTGGATCGACCACCTGGTCCAGTGCATCGAGTTCTACGACAGTGTGGCGGCAACTAATCTGGGCCGCAGCCCCCGCCATGTGCTGCTATTGCACGAAAACGACCTCACAGGTCTGTTTATTTTCGATCTTGTGCGAAAACTCGAACTGGAAGACTGGGAGATCATCCCGGCTACCTCAGCCTATTCCGATGCGATCGCAGAATATGTGCCCAGCACCCTGTTTCTCGGTCAGGGACGGGTAGCTGCTATCGCTGCAGATAAAGGGTCCGCGCCAAAAGATCTGGTACCATACTTTCAAGATGAAGCATATTTGAAGGAAGAAGCAGAGCGGCGAGGTGTGTTTGGAGAATAATAACAACCTCCTTTTCTGCTGATCAGCAAATCGTTCTGACAGCACCCGGGGCTTGAAATTATCAGGACAAAAATCCTCGGGTAAAGGGAACAGCTTCCAGATCAGTCAGCAGGCCTGCCTTGAGTTTGAGGTAGCCTGCCATCGCAATCATGGCTGCATTGTCGGTGCAATATTCAAAGGTGGGGATGTGCGTGTGGGTCCCTATGCTTTCGCCCAGGGCCACAAATTTCCGCCGCAGCTCCGAATTGGCCGATACCCCACCAGCGATGGCCATATGCCTGACTCCGGTTTCACGGGCTGCATCCTCCATTTTTCCCAGCAAGATATTCACGATGGCCGACTGATAGGAAGCACAGACATCCTCCAGGTTCTCCTGGATAAAATTGGGGTTCTTCTTCAGCCCATCTTTGAGTAAATACAGCAGGGAGGTTTTGATGCCACTGAAGGAGAATTCAAATCTGCCAACCTGCGGCGAGGGAAACTGAAAGGCAGAGGGATCTCCGCTGGCTGCGAGCCTGTCAATTTCAGGGCCGCCGGGATAGGGAAGCCCCATAATTTTGGCTGCCTTGTCAAAGGCCTCTCCGGCAGCATCGTCGATGGTTTCTCCCAGCAACTCCATCTCCAGATAAT
>CAZLKP010000125.1:6611-11227 GCA_964560095.1 uncultured Bacteroidia bacterium | reverse complement strand
CGGGGGTAGCGGAGACGGTTGCCTGTCCGCCTGAGAGTTGCACAGGATCCTGATCGATGGTGAGGGTACCGGCATCTGCGGTACAATTTACAGCTGTCGCATCATCTCCTCCTAAATCCACTGCGGCACAGACACCGGAGCTATTCACAAGAAGCAATACGTCGATCAATGTGGTAGTTCCGGGGACAATTCCGGATACGTCCAGAAAGTTTGCACTATTGGGGTTTGGATCATATACGAGGGAATGAACAGAATATGTTCCGGGTGTGCCAACCTGAAATGATGGCGTCGCATTTGTCTGCTGGATCGTAAGGTTATTTCCTGTTGTGAGCACAAATAACTGAGTATATCCTTGTGGAATTACTTGGTTGCCCTGAAGGGTGGCGGAGATCGCGGCGGTTCCTCCACTTATCTGGACTGTCTTTTGGTTAACCTTCAGGGTTCCGGTAGCAGCCGTACAAGGAGTGGTTAGGAAAAACTGGATAATATTATCAAATATTGTCAATCCGCCCTGAGTCGCATGGCTGGCTGTGTTATTCTCGAAGAACAGTCCTACACGGGGTCCTGGAGCAGTGAGTCCGACCATGGAATCCCCTGTTTCATAGTAAAATAGGGCATACTCGGTTGGATTGCCCGCAATACGGGCAACCAGATCGGCAGAAGGGGCTGGTAGGCCCCATCTCAGGTGCGTATTATTTGTCGTTACGGAAATCGTACCTGAAAATGGCTGGACAAAAGGACTGCCTGGGTTGAGGATTTCCAACTGACTGACACCTCCCGTGTTTCCAAAGTCAACGTGATTTGTCGGGCCAGTCATACCCATAGCTGGGAACAGAAAAGATTCGCTTACAATGACAGGCTGAACAACATTTCTGAACATTGTATCAATGTTGGTTGAGATAACTGTTGCAGAAATGAGTACAAAATCTTTCCCGGAGGCATCCGCGGTTGTAGCAGGATCACTGCCGCCTTTGACTGTGACAGTTACACCGAGGTTTTGCATCCTGGTTAAAAGGACCTGATCTCCGGCGTTTAGATTTCCAGGTCCGCCACCAGTAACAAAAAGCCCGGTTTGGGCATAAATTGTTGAGAGCATGAAAATCATTCCCAGGACTAGAAATGATAAGTGTCGAAGAGAACGCATGGTAAGAGATTGATTAAATATAACAGTGGAGTGGATGAAGAAAAATGCTGGTGTATTCTCTCCATTCAATCTCTGACAATACCGTAAGGGGAGAAAAAAAAACGGCTTACAATAATTAGAAATGCTGGTTCATTTTCCGAATAATTATATTTGTAATGACCTGATAATAAGATGGTTAAGGTTATTTTTTTTTATTATTCTGGGATCAAATGAAAGCTTTGCCATAAGATGATCCTTACTGAAATTGGCCTGTTTCGACTACCCAACTCAGTACTTTTTCCGGCTTTCCGGCTTCAAACCACGTCACATCTTCGTAGCGCCGGTACCAGGTCATCTGCCGCTTGGCATAGCGCCGGCTGTTGCGTTTATGAAGCCGGATGGCTTCTTTCCGATCATATTTCCCCTGAAAATACCCCACCCATTCCTGATAGCCAATGGATCGCATAGCCTGACAATCAGGGTCCAGTCCTGAGTCGAGCAATTCCTGGATTTCATCCTCCAGTCCTGTTTCGATCATCGCATCCACTCGCCGGTTGATTCGGTCGTAAAGCGCTTCGCGATCATCTCTCAAGGCAATTTTTATATGATTCCAGTCATTATTCCGGGGAATGTCCGGAGTCCGAAAGGATGAAACTGGTCGGCCGGTAGCCCGATACACCTCAATCGCCCGGATTACCCTTGCATGATTCTGCCGATCAATCCGCTCGTAGGTTTCGGGATCTGCCTGTCGGAGCTCCTCCAGTAAGGGGTGGATGCCCTGATCCCGGAATTCAGCATTCAGCGCATCACGTACCGACGCAGGAATAGCCGGCATGTCATTAAGCCCAAACCACAGGGCTTGCATATACAGGGTGGATCCGCCCACAACTACCACCACGTTGTGCGACTGGAATAACTGCTGAATGGTTTCTTCTGCCTCCTGACGAAATTTCTCTGCGTTGAGTTCCTCTGCAGTGTCCAGCCAATCGACAAGATGATGAGGAACCAGCATCATTTCTTCCGGGGTGGGTTTGGCTGTCCCGATATTAAGCCTTCGATACATCTGGCGTGAATCTGCTGAGATGATCTCTGTCCCAAAATGTTGCGCCAGTTTGATCGAAAGAGCCGTTTTGCCTACGGCGGTAGGTCCAACAACACTGATCAGGAATGATTTGCCGTTGTTAAACATTCTTTTGGGCAAACATTTCGGGAATATTGAGAATAAAACCTATCTTTGAACACCTGTATTTCTATTTGCTAGGGGTAATCAAATAGACAGGTAACTTTTCCGCGATATTTAGGGGTAAATCTTCGCGGATTCCGGAAACGCAGGGACAGTCATTACGGCTGTCCCTTTTTTGATGTTTCATCATCAAAGCTCCACAATCAGGTCGTCCTGTTCAACCATTATGCCGGGCTTTAGCTGGACTGACTTCACGACGCCTTCTATCGGCGAAGTAATGGTCGATTCCATTTTCATGGCTTCGATCACAAAAAGTGGCTGGTTTTTCTTTACCGTTTGTCCTTCTTCCACGAGAATGGATGTCAATTTGCCCTGAAGTGGCGCACCGATCTCATTGGCATCCCTTACCTTTTTGTGGGCGACTTTCTCAACCTTGATGGTGTTGTCTTTGACTTTTATCGATCGGGTCTGACCATTGATTTTGAAATAAACCGCCCGCATGCCGTCTTCATCCGGTTCAAGGGTGTACATGTAGCTGATCAGCAGCTTCTTGCCGGGAGCAATGCGAACCAGAATTTCTTCATTGGGTTCCATGGGGAAAAAGAAGGCTCCCGAAGGTAGTTTCAGTACTTCATCATAGTTCTGAAAGTGTCGGTAATAATCCTCAAATACTTTGGGATACAGCTGATAACTGAGAAAATCCAGAAAGGTCATGCGTGGGTCATCAAATTCTTTCTGGAAGTCACCAAATGCTTTCTCAAAATCCACCGGAGCCAGGTGAGCGTTCGGTCGTTCTGTGTAGGGAACTTCGTCTTTCAGCACAATTCTTTGTAGCTCTGAAGGAAATCCTCCGTGTGGCTGCCCCAGGTCGCCGCGGAAAAAACTTTTGACAGAATCCGGGAAGGAAAGCTCCATGCCGCGAGTCATCACGTCTTCTTCGGTAAGGTCATTGGATGTCATGAATAGCGCCATGTCACCGACAACTTTAGATGAGGGCGTCACCTTCACAATATCGCCAAACATTCGGTTGACGATGGCATAGTTCTTCTTGATCTGCTGGAATTTGTGTTCCAGGCCCAGAGATCGTGCCTGCGGCAGGAGGTTGGAGTATTGACCGCCGGGTATTTCGTGGTCATAGACCTCGGCTGTACCTGCCCGTAGCTCGGTTTCAAACGGGTAATACATCTCCCGGATTACCTCAAAGTAGTTGGAAAACCGATTGAGGGATGGTAGGTCCACGGCTGTATTGGCCCGCTCATGTCCATTCAGGGCGGCGACAAGAGAGTTGAAGCTTGGCTGTGAAGTCAGTCCTGACATAGACGCAAGGGCAACATCGACTACATCCACACCAGATTCGATGGCTTTGAGGTAGGTGGTGAGCTGGTTGGCGGAGGTATCGTGGGTGTGGAGATGAACCGGAATGTCTAGATGCTCTTTGAGGGTCGAAACGAGGGTTTCGGCGGCAAGCGGCTTCAGCAGGCCGGCCATATCTTTGATGGCGAGAATGTGAGCACCTTCATCCTCAAGCCTGCGGGCCAGATCCACATAATAATCGAGGGTGTATTTGCTTCTATCCGGGTCGGAGATATCACCGGTGTAACAAATACAGGCTTCTGCCAGTGAATCCGTCTCTTCCCTGACGGTTTTGATGCTCACCTTCATAGCTTCCAGCCAGTTGAGCGAGTCGAAGATGCGGAATACGTCAATGCCTTGTTCGGCGGCATTCACGATAAATTTCTGCACCAGATTGTCAGGATAGGCTTTGTAGCCAACGGCATTCGAACCACGGAGCAGCATTTGAAAGAGGATGTTGGGAATTTTGGCCCGAAGCAGACGAAGCCGCTCCCAGGGACTTTCTTTCAGGAAGCGTAGGCACACATCAAAGGTGGCACCTCCCCACATTTCAATAGAAAAGATCTCCGAATGATGCCGGGCATAGCTCTCGGCGATATTGTAGAGGTCCGATGTGCGCATGCGGGTAGCCAGCAACGATTGGTGGGCATCCCGGAAGGTCGTATCGGTATATTGAATGGGTTTTTCCTGCTTCAACCATTTCGTAAACCCTTCCCGACCGAGCTCTTTGAGCCGGTCACGGCTGCCCTTTGGATAGGCCTGGTTTTTATCCATCTCCGGGATGATGGGTTCTCTGAAATGCTTGTCCGGGTCAACGTATTTGACATCCGCGTTTCCATTGACGATCGCATGCCCCAGGTATCTCAGGGTTTTGGTACCCCGGTCAAGCCCTTTTCTGATGTCGAAAAGCTCCGGGTGGGATTGCAGAAAACCGACGGTGGCCTCTCCCTCCTGAAA
>CAZLKP010000125.1:0-6601 GCA_964560095.1 uncultured Bacteroidia bacterium | reverse complement strand
ATCACATTTCGGAGAAAGGCAATGTTGGTACTGACCCCCCGTATCCGGAATTCACGCAGGGCCCGGTCGATCCGTTCGGTCGCGCCCTTGAGCGTCCGGCCCGAACCTGTGACTTTGACCAGCATCGAGTCGAAAAAGGGGGAAATTTTCATCCCCGCATAGATGCTTCCACCATCCAGGCGTATCCCAAATCCACTGGCGCTCCGGTAGGCAATGATCTGGCCGTAATCGGGCTTAAAGTTTTGACCCGGATCCTCGGTTGTAATCCGGCATTGTACCGCAAATCCTCTCATGCTGATGGAATCCTGGCTTTCGATCCCGACTTCGGGATCGGACAGCTTGGCCCCAGAAGCAATGAGTACCTGGCTTTTGACCACATCAATGCCGGTGACTTCTTCCGTTACTGTGTGCTCGACCTGCACCCGTGGGTTGACCTCAATGAAATAGACATTGTGGTCTTTATCTACCAGGAATTCTACCGTCCCGGCATTGTTGTAGTTGACATGTCGGGCAATGCGCAGGGCGTATTCGTACAGCTTTTCCCGCACCGGCTGGGGGAGCGTGGAAGGAGCCATTTCGACTACCTTCTGGAACCGCCGCTGAACCGAGCAGTCCCGTTCAAAGAGGTGGACAATGTTGCCGTAGTTGTCTCCCAAGATCTGAATTTCCAGGTGCTTGGGGTTGTCGATAAATTTTTCCAGAAATACCGTATCATCCCCAAATGCCTTTCCAGCTTCATTTCGCGCTTCGAAAAAAGCCCTTGAGAGCTCCTCCTCATTTCTGACCACCCGCATTCCTCTTCCACCTCCTCCGGCAGCCGCCTTGAGCATGATGGGATATCCGATTTGTGCGGCTTCGTTTACCGCATCCTTGAGCGTGGTGAGGTCAGTCTGGCTGTCGGGGATCAGGGGCACACCTACTTCTCTGGCAAGGGTTTTGGCCCTGATCTTGTCCCCCAGTCGTTGCATGGCTTCGGGGCTGGGGCCGATAAAAGTGATGCCTGCTTCTTCGCAGGCTTTGACGAATTCCACATTCTCGGAAAGAAATCCATAGCCGGGGTGGATAGCTTCCGCTCCTTTGCGTTTGGCCAGTGAAATGATCCCGGGAATGTCCAGGTATGGTTTAATAGGCTCTTCCCGAGCTCCGTTCATGTAAGCTTCATCGGCTTTGTAGCGGTGGAGAGAATATCGGTCCTCATATGAGTAAATGGCAATTGTACTTACTTTTAGCTCTGAAAGAGCACGAAGAATACGGATGGCAATCTCGCCACGGTTGGCGACAAGCACTTTTTGAAAGGGTCGGTTGGGTTGAGGCATAAAATATGGGAAAACTAATTGATCTGCGAACGGGTAGAAAGGCTACGTGCGAAAATAGAGATTCCTGCCAGAATCAACAGAAGAATTTGCCCGGGTTGCCAGGATCGAATTTGATATCTGACAACATGCGAAAAAATTCTTGCTTCACTAGCGATGAAAACCGAAGGAAAGGTTCGTTCGTATTGTAAGTAGATATTTGATCCAGAATACAATGGATGATTATTGGTCGATAGCCTGTATGATTCCCTGTCAAGAAACATACAAGCTATATTTGAAGTTGTATGCCAAAAGAGTGTTCTGTATCTTATAGATTATCTTTTGAATCATGATGAGACCTGTCGCCGCTATCCTATTTGCCTTGCCGCTGTTTCTCGCCTCCTGTTCCTCGGAGCCTGTATTCCCTATCGAGCCAAAAATTGAGTACCTAGATATTCAACCGAGAACGGCCAGGCATCTGCAGGATTCGATTGTGATTACCTTCCGTTTTCAGGATGGCGATGGAAATGTGGGAGCCCTCGAAAATGCCACCGATTTTAACCTCCTCATCATCGATTCGAGAATCAATAACGGGCTGACAGAAGCACAGGCTACTTCTCGATATACACTTCCTAACCTCATGCCTGATGCACGCAACCCTTCTATTCAGGGTGATATCTCGGTAAAACTTGATTTTACCGCCAATTTGCCGGGACGAGTCGAAGAAGACATCCGTTATCAAATCAAACTCATTGACCGTGACGGCAATGTCGCAGGGCCTATCGACGGAGAAACCGACAATTCGGTTTTCACCGATTATATCAAGGTTGTCAGGTAGGTGGGTTTTGGTTGGTATGTGAAAATATTTTTTTGCTTTTGACACCATTCCTTACCTCACATAGCTTCCCGCATTGATATCGATGCTACATCCGGTGGCATGATCCATCATGCCGCTTGCGAGAAACAACACGGTTGGTGCGATGTCTTCCGGTAGGGTCACCTCAGGAAGGGCCAGGTCGTCTTTGACAATATCCTCTCCATATTGATCCATGAACTGCTGTGCCATATCGGTTTTGGTGAAACCGGGGGCTACCACAAATGATTTGATGCCTTGCTTGCCATAGCCACGGGCGATGGATCGGCTGTAGGCGACCATACCTCCTTTGGAGGCTGCATATGCTGCATATTCGGGGGTATCTCCCCGGAATGCCGCACGAGAAGCTATATGAATGATTCTTCCACCACCTCGTGCGATAAAATGCGGGATGACCGTTTCTGACGCTTCCGCAGCAGCTATCAGGTTGACCTGAAGGGTGTGTTGCCAGGCTGCCTGCCATTTTTCCGGTTCCGTATTCAGGGGAATGGCTTTTGCAACGCCTGCATTGTTGACCAGGCAATCAATGTGGCTATGACGTTGCAGAATGGCATGAATCATTCGGGAACCCTCACCGGGCTGAGACAGATCTGCCCGGATGCAGGATGCTTCGTGTTCGCAGGACTGCATGACTGCTTCAGCTGCACCTTGATTTTTGCCATAATGGATCCATACGGTGGCTCCTGCAGAAGATAGGAGGCGCGCGATCGCCGCACCAATTCCACGGCTTCCCCCTGTAACCACAACCACCTGACCACTCAGATCAATTTTCATACCGCTGATTTGCTTTTATATTTGCCGTTTCCCGGGTGAATGGTTCCAGGCACCCGGTATGGTAGGCAAAATAACATTCACCTCAGATCCTGACACAATGAAAGCATTGGTTTTTCCAGGTCAAGGCGCCCAGTATCCCGGTATGGGGAAGGCGCTCTTTGATGCCTCCGACAAGGCCAAAGACATGTTTGAGGTTGCCAACAGCATCCTTGGATTCGATATTGCCAGCACCATGCTTGGCGGGCCCGAAGAGGAACTCAAGCGGACCTCGGTCACCCAGCCTTCGATATTTATTCACTCTGTTGTGGCAGCGACCGTCCACGAGGTAATTGCAGATTCGGGAATGACCGCGGGCCATTCACTAGGAGAGTTTAGTGCGCTCGTTGCAGCTGGCGTGCTGTCATATGAAGATGGATTGAAGCTAGTGAGCCAGCGGGCCAATGCCATGCAGGAAGCCTGTGATATCAAGCCCAGCACCATGGCTGCCATTCTGGGCCTGGATGATACGAAGGTAGAGGAGATCTGTGATCGGGTGGAGGGAGTGGTTCCGGCTAATTACAACACAGTGGGCCAGCTGGTGATTTCGGGCTCCAAGGAAGGAATTGCCAAAGCCATTGAACTGGCCCAGGAAGCCGGTGCGCGTCGGGCGCTGGAGCTGGCTGTGAATGGAGCCTTTCACTCGCCATTTATGGAGCCAGCCCGTGTGAAGCTGGCAGCAGCCATTGAAGCTACCTCTTTCGCTGATGCTGCTATTCCTGTCTATCAAAACGTGACCGCTCTGCCTCATACGGCCGCGGATGAAATCAAAGATAACCTCCTGAAGCAGCTAACTGCGCCGGTAAGATGGACACAAACTGTCCAGAACATGATCGCTGCGGGTGCAACGGAATTTCTGGAGGCTGGTCCCGGAAAAGTGCTGAGTGGCCTGGTGAAAAAGGTGGATAGGAAAATGCCTGTCGATCAGGTAAGCTGATCCAGAGCATGTGTCTCTGAGGCAAATTGTAAGAGCTCTGCGGAGCTTTCTCCTTCGAAAGCCTGCCACCCCATCCAATCAGCAAATGCCCTGATCAGATGTTTGGAGGATGTGCCGGGTTCGTATTGATGTTTCAGGGAAATATCTCCAGCAGATTTTGACATTTTTTGTCCTTTCTCCCCCCGGATCAGGTGGTGATGGTGAAAGAGAACTTTGGAGAATGAATATAGGCCCAGGGCCTCTGCCAGCCAAAGCTGACAGGCCGTAGAGGCCCTCAGATCTTTCCCCCGCACAACATGGGTAACACCGGCTGCGACATCTTCTGCAACAGAAATCAGCTGGTAAGCGGGCCAGCCGTCCTTTTTACGGAGAATGACATCTTTGAGGAGCGGAGACAAGGCCTCCTGATCAGAATGCCCGCTGATGGTGGTCCAACCTACTGCATGAGGCCAGGGGCTGTGGATCCGCCAGGCAGTTTCCGGAGCGTCAAATGGCCGATTCCGCTGTTTACAGGTTCCCGGGTAGGAACCGTCCGGGCTTTTCTCCCGGATGTCTTTTCTGGAACAGGTGCAGGCGAACAACTCCCCGGCTTTTCTGAGTTGATCCAAATATTCGAGATAGGTATCCAGTCGAAGCCTTTGGCGAAATGCCGCCTGATGGTCCTGTACGGAAAAGGGGCCTTTGTCCCAGGTCAAGCCCAGCCATTCCATTGAGCGAAAAATGTCTTCCAGATACTCCGGCCGCACCCGGTCTTCATCCATATCGTCGATTCGCAGGTGAATGTATCCATCATGGGTGCGGGCCAGGAGCCAGGTAAGCAGAAAGTTGAATGCATTGCCCCGATGAAGAAAACCACTAGGGGTAGGTGCGAATCGGGTAACAAGGGACATATCCTGGGTGTGAGGCTATCGTGAGAGCCAGTTCATGGGATTAAGGAAGGTATTGGGCTCCTTGTAAATCATAAACTCCAGACTGCTTTCCCCCGTCCTGGAGTCGGTAAATACGATCCCGAGTTCCTGTCCGGAGGAAACCGTCTGGCCCTGCTTGATCCTGCGGACATCAATGTCGGAGAGACCGACATATACTGTGCGGTATTTGCCATGTGCCAGGATCACAACATAAGCCCCATTGGGGATAGTCTGCATGCCAGTAACCACGCCAGAATGCACGGCATGAACAGGTTCTCCAAGGGAGGTTCGCAGGGTAATCCCGTTGTTTTTTATCTGATTGCCAAAGGCATCCTCCTGGGAGCCATATTCACTGATCACCACAGCAGAGGACTGTGAAACTGGCCAAGGTAGTCTCGATCTGTCTTTTTCAAAGCTGCTTCCGAAATCCAGGGAGGCCATGATCTCTGAATCAGCCAGTGCCGGTGGATCAATGTTGGGCGAAGAAACCGCCTGCTGCACGGTTTCCTGGAGGAATTTCCGATTGTTACCATCTGTCTGCCGGGGACGTCGCAAGACCTCTACAGACACTTTTTCTCTGCGATTAATGGTCTTCCGCAGATTTTGAGCTTCCTGGTGTCGCACTTCCCTGAGGGTTTCCTTACGGGCCAGTGTTTCGGTTAAGGTTTCCTGTTTTTCTTTCAGGGACAACTGGGTCCGTCGGAGGTTTTCCAGCTGAACTTCCCGGTATTTTGTAAGCTGGCGATAAAACCGAATCCGGAAGAATGCTTCACTCAGGCTGCCGGAGGAAAGGACAGAAAGAAAAAGTTCTTCCTGCTTGACCCGATGGACGGCTCTGACGGCTTCGGCATAATTGTCCTGAATGCCATCAATCGATTCTTCTATCACACAAATCTGGTCGTCGATCCGTCCGATTTCTGTCTCGTGTTCGCGAATTTCCAAAGCCAGACTCGCAAGTAATCGCTCTCGCAGGTCGATCTGGCGGTCGATCATGGCTAATTCAGAGGCCGTGCGGTCTTTGCGCTGTGCGGTCTCTGCCAGCAGCGTTTCAATGACGCGGAGCTCTTGTTCCAGACCCTCTCTCTCAACAGGTGTCTGAGCCCAAACATCAGCAAGCAAGGAAAGGAGACACAGGCCGATGACCCATGTCCTAACGACAATTTTCCCTTGTATAACCACTCGGAACATCAAAAGAAGCTAACGTAAGATCTTGTGTGAAAGATACTTTTCGGTGTGTGAAAGTTACGGACAATTCATCTGAACCTGTAACATCGATTTCGCCGGTTGTGGGATAATACACCCCGCCTTCCTGTTGGAATTTTCCGAAGTCCAGCCGCACGTGACGATCATCCGGCACACTGGAGGCAAAAATTTTCAGGGGCTTGGCCATGGCAGCGTCCAATTCGTAGGTAAAATCCATGCCGGCAGTTGTCCCGTAGAATATTTTGGGAGAACCACGTTTCTGGATGGCCTTCATTACAGGCGGAATGGGGCGGTACTGACCCAGCAATATGGCCTGGATACTGCCAAAGTCGGCCGGTAATCCCAGCATGTCTTCGGCCAGACCAAAATCGCAGGAAATCAACTGGCTGTTGATACGATCCTGTACAAACACTGAATCAGTGGTGATCAATATCCTTGCAGCCTCAATCAGTTTGATCAGGCGGATCATGATCACACTGTCCTTAATGATGCTGATCCGATAACTGGCCGACAGGTTGTTGAGGCCTGCTTCAGGGTAGGTGAGCCTTGCCCTGCCTGATAAGGTGACCTGGGTAAA
>CAZLKP010000124.1:0-11307 GCA_964560095.1 uncultured Bacteroidia bacterium | reverse complement strand
TGCTTTTTTTCTCCCCCAAATCAGATCCTTTCTCCTTCCTGACTTTTTTCGATCTTATCGATCTCAAAACCCGATTATGCGACCTATTTTTTCGGCATTCCTTGGTTTTTTCCTCCTAGCTACCTTATCCCTCAGTACGGCCTGCCAGATGCAGGAATCACAAGCCCGAATTGACCAGACGCCCTCTGGCTTGCCCACCAAAGACAGCCTCTATCAATCTCTCCAAAACCAGCGCAGCATCAGACTGGTCGTCCCCGATCAATCTCCCCTGGCCGGACAGTACAGATCTGTGGCAGAAACCATTCGGGAAAGAAGCCGGTTTCGGGAAATTATCCTGGTGGATGCCTCCGATTTGTCTGACAGCCTGTGCCAGGCTGGTCCTATGATCATAGTTGGCAGCAAGAAGCATATTCAGCAGCTGGGAGGCTGGACACAATCCCTGCCGTTTTCCCCAACCAGAGCAGGGTTTTCCTTCCAAGAAACAGCCTATCAGGAAACAAATCACAGCCTGGTTCACAGCTGGTATCCCCATCCGTTGTGGCCATCCTGCCCACTTGCCTGGATTTCTGGCAATTCGGACACCACGGTGCTTCACATTCTCAAGGATCAAGCAAGACGCCGACGCTCCCTCTTTGGTTGGGGAGGCTGGGATTTCCAGATTTTTGAGGGGAAAGACAAACGCCTCATCGGCAATTACACCAACACCTGGAAGCCCAACCCGGAAGTGCGATGGACCTTCGACGGCGACCTGAAACCTGCTACGACAAACCAAGCAGCGAGGATTTTCTGCCATCTGGAGGTGGATCCTGAATGGTCTGAGGTCATGGCCGACAGTCTGCTACAGAGACAAAAGCGATGGAAGGCCTGGCTGGGCGATGCAACAGACACCCTTGTCCCCCTCCCCGTGATAGACTATCATCTCTGGGATCATCCCGAAGATATGGGACTCAGCCAGGGCAACATGGCCACCGGCATTCGGGAGGGCGTTCATATTCACCGTCTGATCCATCCGGCATTTGTCAAGCAGGATCCGGGCCTGGAATGGGCGTTCTGGATGGAAGCAAGCTTTGGCCAGCCTTCACGACAAGTGCTCCTCAATGGCCTGCGGGTGTTTCTGACATCCGACTTCCAGCGGCTGGGCTACCTTTCACTCGCTGCCTCCCTCATCCGGGCAGAAGGCAAAGTATCGGTAGAAGTAATTTTTGAACCGGCAGCCTACGAACGGGAATCCCCACTGGTGCGGGATTGCTACGCAGGAGCGATTGTAGCCTTTCTCCAGGATTACCTTGGAAAAAAAGAATTTATCCGTCAATATCGATCCTTTGACCCTGCGATCATCACCAAGGAGTTTGCCACAGCCTGGGACGAATACCAAGCCCGCCTTCTGTCAGAAACTCCCAAAAGAAGGGGCTTTTCCTCGCTTCCCGGATATTTCAAAGGGATGACCTTCGCTCATGAAGGGTACCGGGTGTTTGACGGATACGGATCTCGCCGGGCTGAGCACTCGCTGAATCATCTTTCCCAAATCGGGTGTAATGCAATGGCGATCGTCCCTTACACCGGCACCAGCAACCCACAAAGCAAGGAGCCACTTCGCTGGAGTCGCAGTGCCGGCTCCGAAAACGATGCCAGCGTCATTCTCTCCCATTATGGAACCCATGCTTCTGGTATGGTCACCATGCTAAAGCCCCAAGTATGGGTGAGAGGAGGCTGGCCGGGAGATGTGAATATGCCCGATGAAGAAGACTGGGAAGTCTGGTTTGATCATTACCACCGGTGGATCAGGCATTATGCAGTGCTGGCGGAAATTCACCAGATGGATATCCTGTGCCTGGGCACTGAATTTCGCTATGCGACGCTCAAGCACCCAGATCGCTGGCGGAATCTGGTCACCAAAATCCGTGAAATCTATCACGGCACCATCACCTATGCTGCCAACTGGGGCGAGGAAGTGGAAAACCTCGGCTTTGCCGATATCCTGGACTTTGTGGGGGTCAACTGCTACTACCCGCTTTCCACCAAAGACAGCCCCTCAGACGAAGAACTCACGCAAAGCATGCAGCAAACCCTTCAGATGCTCGACCAGCTGTCACGACAATGGGAGATCCCCTACGTCCTGACAGAAATCGGGTACCGGAGCATCGACAAGCCCTGGCAACATCCACATGCTGATGCGGGTGATGCTGAAGCTAATGAGGAACATCAAGCCCGATGCTACCGGGCCGTGCTGAGCAATCTTCCGGGGCATCCAGCCTGCAAAGGCCTCTTTTGGTGGAAATGGCCCAGCTACGAACAGTATGCCCAACGAAACCCCCGATCTTTTACCCCCTACGGCAAATCGGCCCAGGATATATTGCAGGAAGCCTACCAGTCGTGGTGAAAAGCTTTTGGCTTTGGCATAATTTACAGATATTAGATAATTGTTTGTGATAAACACCAGTTGCTCCGAAATAATTGGAGAATGATTCGGGGTTTTCTACTTTGGAATGGGTGTACCACGTTGATTTTCCAGGTGCCCGTCCAAATTTGAATCCAGATTATGAAATATCAGATCGTATTTGCTGCCTTGCTCTTCCCGCTGATCCTTCTGGCCCAGAACAACCAGACCATACGGGCATTCAAAGCTGAGAAGCTATATGTCAAGGGACTGGAGCTCTACCAAAGCGGGAATGTGCGGGGAGCCATCACTACCTTTGATGAGGTCATAGCACTGGATCGAAATCACGGGCAGGTATATCAGGCCAAAGGAGATGCCTTCTATGAGCTGGGCGATTACGATGAGGCCATCGAAAGTTATACCATTGCTGCTGAGCAATATCCCGACAACGCCAATATCCGCAACAGCCTCGGTGTGGCAGCAGCCCAAATGGGCATGTTTCGGGCATCCGAATCCTACTTTCTGGAAGCTCTACAAATCGATCCCAATCTGGCCTCTGCCCGAAGAAATCTGGAGCGGGCCCAGCTAAAAATCAATGAAGGCTCCACCACCCCGGACATCGGCTACGCCTGGGAAGATGATCCGATTCGACCTTCAGGCAATCAACCTTCCTCTGGTTGGGGAGACCCCTGGGAGGATTCCTACGATAACTCGGATCGGCCCTCCGGCCAACCTTTTAACGATCCCTACGGAAACAATAATTCAGGATCCAATACCTGGGGAACGGGTTTTATCGATGATCCGTATGGCAATAACCAGGGGCAACCATCCGACAACAACCAGGGATTTGACAGAAATCCCACCAGACAGCCCTGGGAGCGGGAACCACGGGATCAGCGCAAAACCACGTTTTCACGGGATCGGGGTGAGATTCATGTCACATACCGCACAGATCCATTTATCCATATTGACCAGGTAAAAATCACGCCGAACAGCACCCTGGTGATCTTCAATGTGCAATCCATCAGCCGCGACCCCTTTCTGATTTCGCTGGAAGCCCCCGACAGCCCGGATGCCCTGATGATTACTGATCGCCAGTTTCAGAAAAAATACCGACTCAAAAACATCCGGCTGGATGGCTGGCCCAATGAACCTTATGAGCTCCGCCCGGGAGAAAATAAGCCCATCGTGGCTGAATTCGAACGAATCCCCGACGACTTTTTCTTTTTCCACATCATCGAAGGTGAATCTCCCAGCCCCGGTGCATGGGATTTTTACGACGTTGAGCTGGTTACTGGCAGATAGTTTTTTAACCCCTTCCGACCATGAGCAAGAAGTTCTTCCTCCTCCTCATACTGATCTCCTCCGCTTCTCAACTCCAGGCCCAAAATTCGCAATATGACCTGGATCAGGGTATACAGGCCTACCGGGCCGGGGAGTATGAGCGCGCCCTCAGGTTGTTTGACAGGGTCATTCAGTACAACCGGGAATCCGCCGAAGCCTATCTATACCGAGGCAATACCCACTTTATCCTTGGCCATTTTCCTGAGGCAGAGCAGGATTTCACCCATTCTCTTGAAAACAGGTTCCGGTCTCAACCATCCAGCTCCGGCGGAACATTCAGAACCCGCGGAATGACCATTATGGAGCCGGATCCGGTGGCAGGACAAAATGATGTGTTAGCTTTGTTGTACAACAACCGCGGTGCCGCCCGGTATCTCCAAGGCAAACAAAGCGATGCGATGGCTGATTTTGACCGGGCACTGTCACACGCCCCCAATCTGCAATACGCCAGAGACAATATTGACAACGGCTCGGGCCGCAGACCCACTGATTCCTGGTCACAACCCAATGATAGCTGGAATGCCCGCCGAGGGCTTGAACGCCCGGTAGATCCGATTAGGTGGGATGACATCGACGAGCTCACAGAAACTGCCGAAGATGTGCGTGATTATCGGGAAAATGGCCGCCTCAGCGGTCTGGCAGGGCTGTTTCAACCTCGTCCCTTTAGCAAAAGAAGTATTCCGAGAAGAGGCAAAGTCTATCAGGAGCCCAACACCGGTGCGGCCACTCAAACATACCTCCGCATTGTGGAGGTGGAAATTAATGATCGTGAAACCCTTGTAACCATTGGGATCACCAATAATGAACGACGGTCCTTCTATGCCAGAATTTTCCCCCCCGGCAGACCAGAATCCTACGTGCTTGCTGATCGCAACCCTGATCCCAGATCGGGTGCCAGGTATGAACTGGTCAAAGTGAATAACCAGGAAATCACCAGCAACACGGGCCTCCAGGTGCGTCCCGGAGAAGAATTTACCGTTACCCTGGTCTTTCCCAAACTCGATGACGACATCGGCTATGTGAATCTGGTGGAAGGGAGTCTTCAGGTAGATTATGCCTGGAATTTCTACGATATTGATCTGACGCGTTAAATTCCATTTGCCAGATCACATCCAAGCCGAACTCAGATATGCAGCCAACCTTTCTGGACCACATTGCCGGTATTCTTCTGAAGGAATACGGAGATCGGCTGCAGGACATCCAACTGGTTGTTCCCAACAAGCGAGCCGTTGTTTTCCTCAAAAAAGCACTGGCCAATGCTTATCAAAAGACCATCTGGGCACCCGATATCGTTGCTGTCCAAGAGTTTTTCAGGCGGGCCTCCTCCGTCAAATTTCCAGAGCCTCTCGTGCTGATCCTCGAGCTGTATGAGTGCTACCGGGAAGAGGCCAGACGACTGGATCCAGCCTGGGACGAATCACTTGAGTCGTTTTTCAGCTGGGGCGAAATGCTGCTTCGCGATTTTGACGAGGTCGATAAATACCTAATTCCTGCCGACCAGCTGTTCAGCAACATTTCAGACCTGCGTGAAATTGATACGTTTTTCTCCCTGCCAGAAGAAGACCGGGCCGCGCTGGAACATCTGTGGCAGGCAGTTCGGGGCAACAAAAAAGAACGGAAAGAACTCGAAGAGAAATTTCTCACGCTCTGGAGTCTCATGTACCCGGTATATGCCGCATTTCGCGAGCGGCTGCAAAGCAAAGGCTTTGCTTATGACGGCATGGCCTGCAGAGAGTTGGCTAACAACATGCAGCAGCAGGAAGCGCCATTCAATGGCCAGACCTGCATCTTTATTGGTTTCAATGCCCTGTTGGGTGCCGAAGAAAAGGTGATTGGCAACCTCCTGGAAAGACAGCAGGCAACGGTGTTCTGGGATGTACACACATGGTACTTTCATCCGGAAGGGCAAACCCCTGTACTGGGAAAAGGGCCAGGTAAATTTATCCGGGAATATCACCAAAAATGGTCGGAGAATGGCCTGGATTCCCGGTTGGTTTTTGCTCCCAACCAGCCCACAACCATTCATCTGGTCGGAGCCCCACAGCATATCGGACAAACGAGATATCTGGGCCTGGAACTTGCCAAGGTCGCCCGGGAATTAGCCCTCAAAGTTCAACCCCTGGATGAACAGAAGAAAAGCGAAGCATGGTCCAGACAGGCGGTCGTGCTCGCAAATGAAAGGCTGCTGTTCCCAGCCCTGAAAGTCCTCCCCAAAGAGGCTGTTTTTCCCAATGTAACCATGGGCTACCCCCTCAATCAGACTCATGTGTATCAGCTGATTGACACCATCATCTCGCTGCTGCGAAATCGGCAGGAACACCCTGAACACGATTGGGTCATGGGGCATCAGGACGTCAAAGACCTGTTTCTGCATCCCTACCTCCAGGATCAGTTTCCGCAGGGTAGCGACATCCTTCGTGAGATGGCCAGGACCAACCAGATTGTTTTGCCCGCGAACAGGATAACCAGGAAAGACTACCCAGAATTGGTCAAGACCATTTTTAAACCACCCAGCAGGCAGGATCATCTCGAATCCATAAAAGAGGTATTGAGCTATCTGGACGACATTCTGCATCAGTTATTGACCAGCCTGAAGAAAACAGGAAAGCTAGAGCTGGAATTTCTGCTGAAGCTCCGCGACACGCTCACTATGCTGGGCAACACACTCACTTCGTATCACTCCCACATCCGTACCGATGCCCTCGGGAGGCTGCTTAGTCAGGCGCTAAGCAGCATCAGGATCCCGTTTGAGGGGGAGCCCCTGGAAGGATTGCAGATCATGGGATTTCTGGAAACCCGCGGACTCGATTTTGAGCGTTCCTTTATTCTCGGTGCCAATGAAGGCCTGCTACCCGACACATCCAGCGGCCATTCTTTTATCCCTTATCTCCTGCGAAAGGGCTTTGGCATGCCCACTTTTGAGGAAAAAGACGCCATCTATGCCTATCACTTCTATCGGTTTTTGCAGCGAAACCACGAAACATGGCTGATCTATAACCGTGTGATCTCAGACGGAAACAACAGCCGGGAAATGAGCCGGTTTATCCAGCAAATCCGCTTTTTTCTGAAAGATTACCCTCAGGTAACTGTTGTTGAACATCAGGCGAATGCGCCAGCTCAGATTCAGGCTCGTCGGGAAATTCGGATCTCTATGACTCAAGAACTCCGCGACAAGCTGTATCAGCGCTTTTTCGTCGAAGGTGCCCTATCCCCTTCAGCACTCAACACGTACCGGAAGTGCTCGCTAAGGTTCTATTTTCGATATCTGGCCGGACTGAAAGAAGAAGAGGAAGTCGAACAAAAAATGCCTAACAACCTCTTTGGCACCTTGCTGCATCACGTTCTAGAGCAAGCCTATCAAACGATGGGAACAGGAAAAGAACTACAAGCAGAAACCATCCTGGACCAGCAGGAGCAGCTTGAGCCCTATCTGCTGGTAGCAACCAGGAAAGCCAATCTCAGTAAGGATTACCTCCTTCAGGGCGAAAACCTTCTCAAGCGCAGGGCCCTACTGCAACAGTCCAGACAGCTGCTTCGAGAAGATGCGAGGTCTGCCCCATTCACCGTCGTGGGGACCGAAGAAGACATTCAGTTTCCGGGGGTATTGAAAGCAGGTGGCGTTAAGTTCAAGCTGAAAGGAACCCTCGACCGAATTGACAAAGTCGGAGATACGATTCGCATTCTCGACTACAAAACAGGCAATGTGGAAGTGGCATCCAGCCTGGACATGAAACGGCTGTTTTCCTCCAAAGGAAAGGATCAGGATTTCCAGGGGCTTACCTATGCCCTTTTGTATGCCTCGGCGAAAGAGGCAGATGCCGTCCAGGTCGGATTTTATGGATTACGAAAGCCGGGAAGTGGCATCACCTACCTGATGGGCGGTGCATTGATCCGGCAGGACACCCTCCGCTCCTTCGAAGAAGAGTTGCTGGAGATGCTCAATCACATCGCGTCTGAAGATTTCTCACAGACTGAGGATGAGAAACAGTGCCGGTACTGTCCGTATGCCGGTATTTGCCAGCGGAACATCGGGTAGAGCTGCTCAGACATTCCGGACAGCCTTGAGGCTGATATCAAGGCTGGGAGCAGAGTGAGTCAGATACCCTAAGGAGATGAAATCTACGCCTGTCAGCGCCACTTCGCGCACATCCTCCGGCCGGATTCCACCGGAAGCCTCCGTCTTGGCATGATCTCCGACCAGCTTTACTGCCTCCCTCATGGTTGCCAGGCTCATGTTGTCAAGCATGATCACATCCACCTGCCGGGTGGCCAGCGCTTCGCGCACTTCATCCAGGTTTCGGGTTTCCACTTCTACGCTGAGGGCGAGGTTCTTCTCCGCGAGATAGCTAAGACAAGCCTCCACCGCTGCGGTGATTCCCCCGGCATAGTCAATGTGATTATCTTTAATCATCACCATATCGTAAAGGCCAAATCGATGATTCGTAGCTCCACCGATCGCCACTGCCCATTTCTCCATATGCCTAATCAACGGAGTTGTTTTTCGGGTATCCAGGACCTGGCAGGGAAGGTCTTCAATGGCGCTGGAAACCTTTCTCGACACAGTGGCGATACCGGACATTCGCTGTAAAAAGTTAAGCACGATCCGCTCTGCCTGCAGGATAGACCGGGGGTTGCCTTTCACAACAAAAATATCCTGCCCGACTGAGGCCTCGTCCCCATCACGAAGGCTGCGAGCCATCTCAAGGTCCGGATCTACGATGGAAAAGATTTTTTCAGCCAAGTCAATCCCTGCCAGCACCCCCTGGTCTTTCATCAGACATCGGGCTGTGGCAATATGGCCCTGTGGGACCGTGGAGAGGGTGGTATGGTCGCCCTCTCCGATATCTTCGCAAAGGGCTTCTCGGATAATCCGTTCAGTTTCGGGATGGTTGAGAAAATCCATGTCGAAAGGTAGTGCGAATCCAGGGGAGAAAACAAGTAGGAAAGAATAAGAACAGCGGAATGTCCACCGAGGACATTCCGCTGCCAATGTACAAAGTTCGCTGGAGGGCTTAACTCCGATCGAACCTGATCTCATCAATCGTACCGCCGGTGACACCAACAAAAATGTTGATTTCAAATGATCCGCCAGTCCTTGAGCTATAGAGGCCTGAAGCATAAGCAGTACGACCGGACTTTCCGGTGTGCTGCAGATTGAAATTTCCGGGGGGGTAGTCACTCATAAACTGGCGAATCACAAACAAGGCTTGATTCTTATCGTAAATCCTTGTGGTGCCGCCCATGGTGATGCCCACTTCCTGGCTCAGAAACTGAGGCAATCCGTCAGTGGAACCTGAAACCAGACTGGATTCCATGATCTTCAGCGCTCTATACTCAGTCTGCCCGGCCAATTGGCCGACATTCATGTAGCAAGCGAGGAAAAGCAAAGTCATAGTATATACCAGTCGCATACTCTCGGGACCTAGTAATCTTACTTTCGGTACTACACATCTACCATAACCGTGCCAATGGACTTCCCCGATTCCGCGATACTGGTTCAAAGTCCATCTATTTCTATCTGAGGGTTTATTTCCGACAATCAATTATTTCGGGGCCTGATAAAAGGCATCCCGGCTTCAAAAAAAGCTATTACCTTTATGGCCATGAAAACAAAAAACGTACTGTTGATAATCCAAGATGGATGGGGAGTCTCCACCAACCCGGAAGTCAGTGCCATTGCCGCAGCGAATACCCCCTTTCACGACGAGTCCATGACCACTCGCCCACACAGCACCCTTGAGGCATCCGAAATGGCCGTGGGCCTACCCGAAAATCAGATGGGTAATTCGGAAGTAGGTCATATGAATATCGGCGCCGGCCGGATTGTCTATCAGGACCTGGTAAAAATAAATCTGGCGATTGAGTCACTGGAGATTTGCCAGGAAAAAGCCTTCCAGAATATTCTCGCATATTGTCAGGAAAATCAAAAGCCGCTCCACCTCCTCGGCCTGTTGAGTGATGGCGGTGTACACAGCTCTATACATCACCTCTCTGGCCTTCTTGAAATTTTTTCGGAACAGAAAAATCCGCCTCAGGTGTTCCTGCATGCATTTACCGACGGAAGAGACACCTCGCCAAATGGGGGCGTATCCTATATTCAGGATATTGAGAAGAAGATGAAAGAGACAGGAGTCGGCCGGATCGCCAGTGTGATCGGTAGATATTTTGCCATGGACAGGGACAAGCGCTGGGAGCGTGTAAAAAAGTGCTATGACCTACTGGTACATGGCAAAGGTGAGCCTGCCCTTCATGCTGCAGAAGCCTTGCAGGCTTCCTATGATGCTGGCACTACTGACGAATTTGTAGAGCCTATCGTCATGACCACCGAAGACGGTCGGGTCGTTGCCAATATCCGCGACGGAGATGCCGTGCTCTTCTTCAACTTCCGCACTGATAGGGGCCGACAGCTCACTCAGGTTTTGACACAGGAAGATATGCCGGATCATGGAATGAAGACCCTCAACCTTCATTATTGTACCATGACCCGATACGACGAGCAATTCAAAGGGGTGGAGGTAGTCTTTGAAAAAGCCAACATTAAAAACGGACTGGGAGAATGGCTGGCGATTCACGACAAGACCCAGGTTCGAATCGCAGAAACTGAAAAGTACCCGCATGTCACGTTCTTTTTTAACGGTGGTCGGGAAGAACCCATGAAAGGAGAGCAGCATTTGCTGTGCTCCTCGCCTAAAGTGCCCACTTACGACCTGCAGCCGGAGATGAGCGCTTACGATATCCGGGACAAAATCATCCCGATTATCCAAAAGGATAAGCCGGATTTTATTTGCCTCAATTTTGCCAACCCCGATATGGTCGGCCATACAGGCGTATTTGAGGCAGCAGTGAAAGCCGTGGAAACTGTGGACGATTGTACCCAATCAGTGGTAAAAGCAGCGCTGGACAACGATTATATCGTGCTTGTCACCGCCGACCACGGCAACGCAGACATCATGCGAAATCCAGATGGAAGTCCACACACCGCTCATACAACTTCCCTTGTCCCTTTGATTTTGTATGACCGGAACCACCAATACCAGCTCGTTACGACAACAGGCAAGCTTGGAGACCTCGCTCCCACTATCCTCCATCTGATGGGGATTGAAAAGCCAGATGATATGACCGGAGATGTACTGGTAACCCCGGTTCATCAGGAGAAGACCTAAATCACATGAAAAGACATGTTCAGATCCTATTGGCTATCCTGATAGCAAGTTTGGTTGCTTCCTGTGGAAACAAGCGCCAGGAATTTCGCCATCCCGTTCTTCGTCAGGTGCACGATCAGCTGTCACAAAGCTGCGCCGAACCCGGAATCCGATTCCAAAAAACCGTGACAAGTCTCAGTGATGAAACACCGGTCGCTGCCGACAGCACCTTTTCGCTCAACGATAGCTGCCAGCTTCTGATCGATTTGCAGTATGCCTACACGCAGTCCTTTCTGGAGCCGGGAATCAAAGATTATTTTGAGGTGAAGCAGACGGGCGATACAACTGTTGCCAGCATCCGGGAAGGCCGGGAAAGCAGGGTGGGCATCCAATCGCAAAAGCTGGTGTTTTCCAATATTTTTGATGTAGGCGGAGAAGATAGAT
>CAZLKP010000123.1:0-11313 GCA_964560095.1 uncultured Bacteroidia bacterium | reverse complement strand
CCACTAGGGGAAATCTCCCAGATTTGCAGCAAATACGGCATCTGGCTACACGTGGACGCTGCCTATGCCGGTACTGCGCTGATTCTGCCAGAGCATCGCCACATGATTGACGGAATGGAGCTGGTAGACAGCTTTGTGTTCAATCCACACAAGTGGATGCTTACCAATTTTGACTGTTCCGCCTACTATGTCAAGGACAAAGAAAGCCTCATCCGAACCTTCGAGATTCTCCCGGAGTACCTCAAAACCGGGCGCGAGTCGGAAGTTAACAATTACCGTGACTGGGGTATTCCATTGGGAAGGCGCTTCCGGGCATTGAAGCTGTGGTTTGTCATCAGAAGCTACGGTGCAGAGGGAATACAGCAGGTCATCCGTAACCATATTCAATGGGCGCAGGAGCTTGCGCAGGAAATGGAGCAACATGAGCAAGTTCAATTGCTGGCGCCGGTTCCACTTAACCTGATTTGTTTTCGGTTTTCACCACCTGATCTGAATGAAGAACAGCTCGACCAGCTGAACAAACTGATTGTAGCCAGGATCCAGCAATCAGGAAAATTGTATCTGACTCACACCACCCTGAATGGCCAGTACACCATCCGATTGGTCGCAGGACAGGCCTACCTCGAACGTCAACACCTTTGGACAGCCTGGAACCTGATCTGTCAAACCGCTGAAGATACCCTAAGTTCGTTTTCATGACCATCCGCATCCTGATATTCGCTTGTTGCTGCCTCAGTCTGCCCCTTTGTCTTGGTCAGTCGATAGCCCCTGAGTCCATTACCATTTACCGGGATTCTTTTGGGGTGCCTCACATTCATGCCCCTACGGATGCCGGAGCAGCCTATGGCATGGCCTGGGTTCAGGCAGAAGATGATTTCAAGACAGTGCAGATGAGCCTGTTGCCTTTGAGAGGAAGAATGGCAGAATTCATGGGAAAAGATGGCGCCATTCTGGATGTGGCAGCAGCCATGATCGGACTTGATACCCTGGTGGAACAGCGGTACGAAACAGATCTCAGTCCTGAGTTTTGCAAGCTAGCCGAGGCCTTCGCCGCAGGCCTCACGGCTTATGGCGAAGGGCATCCGGATGAATTGTTGCTCAAGGATTTGTTGCCCTTCACCGGGCAGGATGTCATCAAGGGCTATGTGCTGGAAACCGTGTTTCTCACGGGCCTGGAACAGCCGTTATCGGATATTCTCAGCAACCGGATTCCGGAAAATAAACTTCCCCTGCCAAGAGGATCTAATGCGTTTGCCTTTTCGCCGCGAAAAACCGCAGACAGCCTCACCTGGTTTTGCTCCAATTCTCACCAACCTTTGGAGGGAATGTTTTCCTGGTACGAAGTGCATGTGATGAGCGATGAAGGATGGAATACCCTCGGCGCAACTTTTCCGGGAGGCATCACCCCATTTGTCGGCACGAACGAACATCTCGCCTGGACCCACACGGTGAATCATCCGGATTTGGCCGACATCTACCAACTGGACATGCACCCGGATGGGTCGCTGCGTTACAGATTCGATGGGAAATGGCTTCCTCTCCGGGAGGAAACCATCCGCCTACGGGTGAAGATTATGGGAGGCTTGCTCAGGCTCCCTGTCAAACAGACGTTTTACCGCTCTGTGTACGGGTTGGCATTGAAAAATGACCAGGGGTACTTTGCGCTGCGCTTCTCGGCAAACCATCGGATCACCGCTGCCGAACAATGGTACAGAATGAATAAGGCCAAAACATGGGAAGCATTTCACGAAGCTCTCGAAATGCAGGGAATCCCTGGAACGAATATCGTATATGCAGATCGTGAGGGGAATATTTTCTATGTGGGGAATGCGCTGCTTCCCGTGAGAAACGAGCAGTATGACTGGTCCGGCGTCCTGCCAGGAGATACATCGGCGACACTTTGGACCAACTTTCATGACTTCTCCGCCAGTGTGCAGGCCATAAATCCGGATTGTGGCTGGGTCTTTAACAGCAATCATTCGCCTTTTTTCTCCACAGCAGCGGACGATGCTCCGGATTCGGCCAGCCTGCCTCACGGAGCTGGTTATTTAACCAATCACAACAACCGAAGTCTTCGATTGCTTGAGCAAATCGAAGGCAGCGACCGCCTCAGCTGGGAGGATTTTCTGACCACCAAATATGACCTTCGCTACACAGATTCTCTTTACGATCCTGTGATCACAAATTGGTCAGACCTGTTGGGGCTGGATCCGGAAACCTACCCAGACCTGGCCGAAGCTTTGACCATTCTGAGGATGTGGGACCACGAAACAGACATCCACTCCACCGGTGCCAGCCTCTTTCTGCTGAGTTGGGGCTACATGTACAAGCAATTGTTCCCGAAGGGCCTTTGGAGGCACGGATATATCGCCTCTGAACCCGAATTGGTGGCAGCCTTACGGGCTGCGGTGGACCATTGTGAACGCTACTTTGGCTCTGTGCATGTGCCTCTGGGGGATTTGCAGCGGCATCGGCGCGGAGACACTGACCTGCCGGTTGCAGGTGGTCCACAGATTCTTGCGGCCCTTTATGCCAGCGAAGCAGGCGATGGACGATACGCCAGTCATACCGGAGACGGATTCATTCAGTTTGTCCGGTTCAGCCAGAACGGACCCGAGCTTATCGAAACCATCGTCCCATACGGAGCTTCGGCCCAGCCCGACAGTCCACACTTCACGGATCAGATGCAGATGTATGTTGACCATGAGCGAAAAGTGATGACGCTTGATCGGGAAATCATCAGACAGCAGGCAGAAATAATCTACCACCCTCAGTAGGTTTTTCGTAAGAAATCAAGCGGATCTACCGGAAACGAACGGAAAACATCCTGCTCATGCCCTGTCGGGCCAGATTCTACCTCTGATCCAACGAGACAGAACCTGTTGGAATACCAGGTTTCTTTATTTTTCAATTAATCGTATTATCCACTATTTCGTGATGAAGCCAGTAACAATTAACGAACAAACCTACATCATGAAATTTCTCATCCACACGCTTTCTATTGCTCTGTTTGCCCTCATCCTGGGCGGATGTGCTATGCAAGACAACGAACTTGGCGAGAGACAGTCTTCGACAGTCATCAGCGGCAACGAGGCACAGACTCAGGTAGAGTCAGAATGCGACACTGAAGGAGTCGTTCGTGTTACCAGCGGATATCTCCGTTGTGATTATCTGATACAACTCAGCGACGGTAGTGTTGTCTCACCGGTCAATGTGGAAGAGATTCCCTTTGACCTGAGCAATCGGCTGCGGATCCGCTTCGGGTACTCTGTGGTCAGGGAAGGAGACCAGGGTTGCCTGGATGCTCCCTACGTGCATATCAAATGCATTTATACCCTTGACAAAGAAGACCAGCAGTTCCGCCCAGATGATCAAGGCCAAAACAGCCACTAGGAAGATCGAATACAAGATAGAGACAACCTCTTCGCTACTTTACCAAACACATGTCCCCTCTAAGCAGCAACTTGATTATTCAAATTCAGACAGAATTTCCCAATCAACTGCCTCTACCAACTCACGGAATTCCTGCCATTCCTCGCTAAAAAACTGATCTGCCTTATCCAGATATTTAGATACCGTTTCCTCCACTTCATCCAGAAGGATGATAGCCGTACCGGAAGGCTTGATATTCTCCGGCTGCAGGTACCTGTACAAGCGACTCAATTGCGACTGAATCGTATGGGAATCATCGGTGTAGCCTTTACTTTCCGCAGGCCCAAAGAGTTCTTCCTCCAGCTGTGTTACCTGCTTTTTCA
Organism: uncultured Bacteroidia bacterium; assembly: GCA_964560095.1. Classification (GTDB taxonomy): domain Bacteria; phylum Bacteroidota; class Bacteroidia; order J057; family J057; genus JANQTF01. Next base: position 7,558 of record CAZLKP010000123.1, on the reverse strand, counting down.
CCGAAGCGAGGCTGTCTTTGCGTTCGCTCATGGTGTCATCTCCTTCCGGAATTAGTTTGGAAAGCAGATCAAGGTCTTTTTTCGCCTCCCGAATAGAAGTCGAAACCCGGAATAGTTCAACAGATAAGGTATCTCTTCTCGCCAGCAAAGGCTCGTAAGCCAGCAAAGCATCTACATCCAGATCGAGCCTCGGGTCCATCACCACATCCATAGAAGTGGTGTCAGTAAGGCCTTGATAATGAGCCACAATGCGATAGGTGCCGGGAATCACGTCTGCTCCGGATGGTTCCATTCTCTGACCATCCAGACCTCTTCTCATGGGTCCCCAGACCCCTTTCCGGTTTAGATACCAATAGACCTTGTTCAGGCCGGTATCCGGTTGGTGGTATAAACTCCGGATGTGCACGCCTGTCTCGTCATAGATCGCCAGGGTGAGCGTATCTTTTCCTGCCACATAATCGGGCATGTCGGGCAGCGTCGTAGCTGAATCAAGCTCAAATGGCTGAATATACAGCGAAACGGGTGCGCCAACAGGGCGATTCTCGCCCTTGTAAGCTGCATCTGCCAGAAAGCGCCCACCGGATGGTTGTCGATATCTGGCCAGCACTCCTGTCGGTGGCTGGAAGATCGTGAGCGACTCATCCAATACAGAAGGATCCGCCGCAATGGCCTGAAGCGGACGAATGTCATCCAGCACAAAGGCAGACCTGCCGAAGGTGCCAACCACCAGGTCTTTCTCCCGTTCCTGTACGGTGAGGTCCATGGTAGATACAGTTGGAAATCCATGTGTCCATTTTGCCCAGTGTTGTCCGCGATCGACCGAAACATGTAACCCAAACTCCGTCCCCAAAAACATGAGGTTGGGTGATTCGCGATCCTGATGAAAACTCAGGCAATATCCCCAGACCTCACCATCATCAGCCAGGTTCTTCCAGGTTTCCCCTAAATCATCGGAGTAGAACAAGAAGGGCGTCCAATCATTGCGCCGGTAATTGTTGGCAATTACAAACACTTCATTCCGATCGTGAACCGAGGCGTGAATTTGTGGAATCCAGCTTCCATCCGGAAGCCCGGGCAAACGGTCGGCCAGATTGGTCCAACTTTCTGCTCCATCCGTACTTCTCTGGAGATTTCCATCATCGGTGCCCACCCACAGGAGTTCACGATCTAGTTCTGATGGCTCGATGGCCAGAATACTGGTATGATTTTCTGCCCCTGTCACATCATAAGTTAAACCACCGGATGTTGCTTGCTGCTGCTTGGAGCTGTCATTGGTGGTGAGGTCGGGAGAAATGATGGTCCATGTTTCTCCGTGATCCTCGCTTTTATGTAAAAACTGGCTACCAAAGTAAATGGTACTTTCATCAAACGGGTCCTGGGCGATTCCCGCATTCCAGTTGAAGCGCAGGGGAATCCCATCCGGATGCACGGGCCGGATCATCCTGGAGTCACCGACGTTGAAATCATATCTGCCCACGTATCCTTCCTGCGACATTGAGTAGCCATAGCGATGATCAGAGGGATCTGGCACCACATCAAAGCCATCCCCGAAGGACAGCTCCTCCCAATAGGAATTTCTGATTCCTCCTGCACGCCAGACATATCCCGGCCCACGCCAGGATCCATTATCCTGCATCCCTCCATACACGTTGTATGGCCATTCATTGTCCACATTGATGTGGTAGTATTGAGCCAACGGCAAATTTTCCACAAAGCGCCAGGTGGCGCCCATATCATGCGAAATAGCCATTCCACCATCATTTCCGTTAATGAGAAATTGATGATTCTCAGGATGAATCCAGAGATAATGGTGGTCTGGATGTACGCCTGCTGAGCCAACGTAGCCCAAGAGGGTTTCAAAGGATTTGCCTCCATCTTCGCTTCGGGTCACGATAGAATGAAGGCTGTATATCCGGTTTTCATTGGCAGGATCAACGATGATATCTGCATAATAAAACGGCCGGTTGCCAATGCCCTCTCCAGTACCCACTTTCTTAAATGTAAATCCGCCATCAGCGGAGCGATAGAGAGCATTTTCCTTCGCTTCGACCAGGGCATATACCACCTTGTGGTTGCTTCGTGCAATGGCCAGACCGATGCGACCGAGATCTCCTTCCGGCAACCCATCCTTCTCGGTGCGCTGGGTCCAGTGCTCCCCGCCATCAAAGGTGACGTACAACCCTGATCCTTGCCCGCCGGAGGTGAAATACCAGGGCCAGCGGCGGAATTCCCACATGGCCACAAACAGTTTATTGGGGTTGTGAGGGTCCATCACCATATCGCCCACGCCGGTAGAGTCATTGATGGAGAGGATGTGCTCCCAGGTTTTTCCTCCATCGGTAGTTTTGAAAACGCCCCGTTCAGGATGGGAACCCCAGGCAGAACCCTGCGCACCCACATAAACGGTCTCCGGATTTTCGGGGTGAATGATGACTCGGTGGATGTTGCGGGTATTCTCCAGCCCCATGCATTTCCAGCTTCGACCACCATCCAAGCTTCGGAATACCCCAGCCCCACTCGTTTGGCTGTTTCGTGGATTTCCCTCTCCTGTACCAACCCAAATGATGTCCGGATTTCGCTGGAAAATATCAACAGCTCCAATGGATGCCACTGGTTGCTCATCAAAGATGGACTCCCATGACACGCCTCCACTTTCAGATTTCCACAATCCTCCAGAAGCAGTTCCCACCAACATGATCTGGGGATTGCTTTCCACTACATCTATGGCCGTTACCCGACCACTCATGCCAGCCGGACCTATGTTTCGGGCCTTCATCGACTCGAAACGGGAAAGGTCTAGCGATTGAGTAAAACCAGTCATTGGCCATAACAAGCCAACAATCAGCAGGCTCTTGAATGGTTGGAATACAGTCAGATTCATGAAGTACGTTTTGGGTGGTGAATCAACTATGAGATAATCAAGAAAAAAAGCAGGGATGAAGAAAATTGTTTCGATCCACGCAACCAGTACGGGAGACGAATGCAGGGAAAAAATCTACTACTACAAGTCACGCCTTCGGATCATTAACCAGGAAATCGTCAGCCACAAGAGGCTATAGCCAAGCACCCGAAGCGAAACGGCTCCATCGAGCAGGGCCGGGACCGAGTCTCCATAAAAAGCAGCAAAGGGATTGGGAACCAGCAGGACTGCCGACCACAGTGGATACCAAGTATTCCAGGGAGTATCGCCGACTGCAACCAGAATATTCTCAATGATCGCTGCATATAAAACCACGATGCCCAATGCAATGACCGGCTTCCGGATAATTACCGCCACCAACATGACAAAGCTGAGGTAGGAAAAGGTCCGGAGGAAAATGCCCAGAAAGAGAGTCAGATGGTCAAAAAAGTAGTATCGCTTCCATCCGCCAAAAACCACACCGGTAACCGTTGTCGTGAGAATCACCACCAGGAGCGCTACCAGACTAATCATAGCCAGAAAGACAATTTTCCCAAACATCCACTCCTCTCTGCTTTGGCCGTGAATGATGGCCTGACGAAGCATGCGTTGAGAAAATTCATTGGATACATTTAATACGACCACGATGGCCAGTGGGAGATTGAACCAGTAGCTCAGCCATCCGATGATATCCCAGATCATTGGAAAGGACAAATAGCCTTCTGCCTGCTCTTCGATTTCAAGTGGAAACGAAAACTCCTCATTTCCCATGACGGAGGCAGCACCGATGTAGATACCCAGACTCAGCAATAAGATCAACCAAAAGCCCGGATAGCGGGCAATTTTCGTCCATTCGATCCGAATCAATCTGATCATGCTTCCGTGTCTTCTCGATTGGTGAGTTGAAGAAACTGCGCTTCCAGGTTGAGGCGAGTAGCCTTGAGGTAGCTGACATAGATGCCGTTGTCAGCCATAAACCGATTGAGCTCTTCGGCTGAGAGTGTGTGGTTGGCAAACACCTTAACCATTTCCTCCGTTTCCGCTACCCGCTCAATAGCTGTATGTCCCGACAGAATCTCTCTGAGTTTTTCGCGGTCATGAACCTCCACCTCTATCCAGGTTTTTTCGCCCTCATTTCCCAGGATCTGACCGACCTCTCCGGCATACAGCAGTTGCCCCTGCTTTAAGACCGCTACGTGGCTGCAGACCTTCTCGACCTCGTCCAGTAGGTGGCTGGCCAGCAGAATCGTCACCCCTCTTCCTGCGATGTCTTTGACCAAGCCACGGACCTGGGCAATCCCCTGAGGGTCCAGGCCATTGGTCGGTTCGTCAAGGACCAGAACTTCGGGCTCATTGAGCATGGCGGCCGCGATTGCCAGGCGTTGTTTCATCCCGAGGGAATAAGTCTTGAACCGTGATCCAGCTCGCTGGGTCAAGCCAACCAGATCCAACACCTCCTCTACCCTACCCTGAGGTGTGCGCTTGATATCAGCTGCGATTTTGAGGTTGTCACGGCCGGATAGGTAGGAGAAAAAATTGGGATGCTCCAGGATCGCTCCGATTCGCTGGAGGGCTTGAGGCCCTTTGATTCCCCCAAACCAAGCAAAGGTTCCGCCTCCCGGGCGGATCACATCCAGGAGCATGCCCAAGGTGGTGGTTTTCCCACTGCCATTTGGACCAAGGATTCCAAAAACTGATCCTTCAAGAACCGAAAAAGACAGATTCTTCACTGCCTGTATCCGACCATAAGACTTAGATAGCCGGTCAATGGAAAGGATATTCTGATTCATAGGCGCAAGATATGCAAAAAGCCCGTGAACAGATATGGTTCTGTCCACGGGCCTGAAATCAACCTACTGGGATTACGGTGTTTTGATAAACATCTTGGTGTCGAGCACTTCGCCTGTCTGGGTAATTCTCAGGGTGAAGAAATAGATACCGGGAGGAAGCGAGTTGAAGCCGACAGTATATTTGTTTTCACCCGTGTAGAACTGAACTTTTTGCTGGTACATCACCTGGCCGTAAGCATTATTCAGCTCAATGGTGGCACCGACGTCCTCGGTGAGGAAGGCCCAGACCTTGATGGGCTTGTTGCCCTGCAACGGATTCGGATAGACGATCCACTTTTCGATGATACTGGGTTCACTCAGGTCCACCTTGGCGACTTTTGTGTCGATTACAAGACCATTTTGGTCAATGGCTTCGAGTTTGTACCAGGAGATTTCCGGCAGCGGTTCGGGATCAATCTCATCGTAGCTCGTACTGGTGGTACTGGTTCCGACAGCCTGAATCACAGCCACTTTCTCGTAGAACATAGAATCAGAAGATCTCGTCAGGCGATATTCCAGAAGATTCAACTCTTCCTGTGCCGTCCACGAACAAATTACCAATCCTTCATCCACAAATGCGTCAAAAGTGAGTCCTTTCACATCCGCTACGCCTCCACCTATGGTAACAATGACTTTCTGTGAGGTTGTGGAGTTCCCATCATCATCAAAAGCGATCGCTCGCAGAATGTAGGTTCCGGCCTGTACGTTGCTCCAGGTTTTATCGTAGGGATACCACTTTTCTGTCTGGATCAAATCGTTATCTACATAGATTTCAACCTTGGAGATATCCCCGTCTGGATCACTGGCATCGACCACGATTTCCACATCATCACCCACCTGGAAGGTAGATCCGTCGCTAGGGCTGGTGATCTTTACCAATGGTGGAATTGGATTTTTAACATCTACTGTAAAAGAAATGATAGAGGTGTCCCTGTACCCATCATTATCGTAGGCAATGGCCATTAGTTCATATACCCCTTGCTGCATGTTGTCGAGCTCACCGGTATAAGGTGCATACTTTTCTGTTCTCCACTTATTTCCGTCCAGGTAAAACTCTACCTTGGAGATTGATCCGTCGGAGTCTGAAGCAACAGCTTCAACTTCCACGTCATCCCCAGTTTCGAACGCTGCTCCATCGGTCGGTTTGATGATCTGCACAGAAGGTGGTCCTGAAGTAGGATTGGTGACCGTGTAATTAACAATAGCTGTATCGCGCAGGCCGTCATCATCGTAGGCCACAGCCATGAGGACATACTGGCCAGGCTGCACGTTGGTAAGCGGTGCCTGGTAGAGAGATACTTTTTCTGTCTTGTAATAATTGCCGTTGAGGAAAAACTCTATTTTTTTAATGGACCCATCTGAATCGGAGGCAATTGCTTCGACGTCAATATTGTCTCCCTTTAGGAAAGAAGAACCATCGTCTGGCGAGATCAGCTGCACTATCGGAGGCATACTGGGATTTCCTCCTCCTCCGGCAGCTAATACATCATAACTCACAATAGCAGTATCACGATACCCCTCATCATCAAAAGCAATGGCCATCAGGGTATAACTACCAGGCTGAACATCATTGAGTGGAGCTTCATACGGAAGCACTTTTTCAGTCTTGTACTGAGATCCATCAAGGAAAAATTCTACTCTGACAATGGAACCATCAGAGTCGGAAGCTTTGGCCTCAACGGATATATCATCACCTTGCATATAGGTGGCACCATCAAGCGGTTCAATAAATTGAACCAATGGCGGAAAATTTCCAGAACCTCCAGAGGCAGCGTTGACAATGATCGTTACGTCATCTGATTGGGTGGTTTGGCCTTCGTTGTCGTAGGCGATCGCATGTATGGTATGGGTGCCAAATGGCACATTTGCCCAGGCGGCAGTATATGGTGCCTGATATTCCGTCTTCAGAAAATTACCACCAGCAAAAAACTCAACCTTGGCGATGGATCCATCAGGGTCAGAAGCAGACGCTTCAATGGTTACCATATCTCCCTGTTGAAATTGGGCATTATCTGAGGGTGTGATGATTTCTACCATCGGTGGTGCCTTGGGAAGGGTAACTTCAATTGTTGCAACGTCAGAAGTAGTACTCAATGCGCTGTTGTCAACAGCTACTGCTTTGATCTGATAGATTCCGACAGCAGGCTGGGTCCAGGTGAAGCTATATGGAGCCGCACCGTCGCTGTGAAGCAGGGTGCTTCCCTGCCAGAACTCGACCTTAACTACATTCCCATCGTTGTCAGAAGCACTAGCAGTCATCGTGACATCTGTTCCCTCTGGAATGATATCCCCATTCGATGGGCTCGTCAGGGTGACGGAAGGTGGTTGTTGCCCAAATGGAGGCAACACAGTAATGGTGGCCGGTGCAGAAACGGTTTTCAACCCACTGTTATCGGTTGCCACTGCAGTAATGTTATAGGTTCCAGTCTGAACGTTTTTCCAGACAAAATTATAAGGAGTTGATTGTTTAGTTCCGATCAAATTCAGGCCATCCTGAAAGAATTCAACTTTAGCCACATTTCCATCACTGTCTGAAGCGATGGCTTTCAGGCTAATGTCATCACCTGCGGTAAATGATGATCCTCCGGTCGGATTGGACAGAGTCACCTGCGGGGCCTGGCCACCATTGTTGTTGCTATTGCTGTAATACACGGAGTAATTATGGTACCAGAGGCCATTGGCGGTTTTTCCATTGTCGAGGTAATAGCTCTTACCGTTACCACCGTTGTATTGACCGATCCCGAGGTTGGCCAGTTTCATGGCGACATCACCGGTCCAGTCGCGGTTGGTGAGTGTGGCTGCCAGAAACCACTGTCCATTGTTAATGGAC
>CAZLKP010000122.1:0-11386 GCA_964560095.1 uncultured Bacteroidia bacterium | reverse complement strand
ACCGGAATTGGCCCCGGTAATGGTTCGGATCTCTTTGAAATCGCTTTCGCCCTGCTTCACCAGATGTGAGACAATGGTGAGCCGGAGTTGCGAGTGTAACAAAGGATCCAGGTCTTTATACATCGACTTTCCGTTGCTGGCTGGCTGACCATAAAGATAAGCCTGGAATCAATATGGACACAATGCTTACACCAGCCATCGCCAGCACGTGATAATCATCCGGCAGAAAAAACGTGACCAGCCCGGCTACATTTGCCAGGATTCCCGCATACAGCAGTACCCGATATTTCAACGCGGCTCCAGACAACGACAGGGCCGTGCCAATGAGAATCATCATAAACGGGATCAAATGCGGGCCCAGCTCAGTGGCAAACACAAATCCCAGGATCATCATGTTGCCACCGGCAATGAGCCAGAAAATCTTGAGAATACGCCCCACCAGATTCTGTCTGACCAGCTGTTCCCTCGCTTTGTTACGGTAGTAGAGAAACGACCAAATCCCACCAAAGGGAATAATGAGGTAGGGTACAAAAATCAGGTTGTACATGCCTTGCGACCGGAGCCAGAAGTCCACCAGACTCACAGCAGCAATCAGAATTCCCCATACGATATAGACAATCCCATTTTCCTCCTGTCGCTGTCTTGCCTCGGCAATCACCTTGGTGATCACAGCGAGACTTTCTTTAGGTGTCATCAATGAATCGGACATATCTTAGGCTGTTAAGTATATCCAAATATAATCTACTTTATATTATAAACCAAATATTTTCCAAATTCTCTCCCCTCCCTGCAAACAGAATCGCCTCAGGCAGCGTGCAGCTACCAGAGGCGATCATTCAGCATTTTCGGCTACCGACCAGATCAGCTGACTAGCCACCAGTTTTTACAATCTGTTCACACTCGTGAATCCCCTGATCTGAGGCAATCATCAAAAAGTAGGCTCCGTCTGGCAGACTGCTGAGATCCAGGCTGGTGTCGAGGGTAGAGGTGGATGGAATACGAATCGCCTTCACTTCCTGTCCAAGACGATTGAGAACCTTGATGTGGATATCATGCACTCCCTCCAGATCTCCCCTGACTTCCACTTGTCCCTGACTGGGGTTGGGGTAAATGCTGATGGAAGGGAAACCGATTCCGTCCCTGATAGAAGTAGGCGCATTGAATTTAAACCAGTTCATGTTGAACAGGGCTTCTCTAATGAGCAGACGCAACTGGAGTTTTCCTTCAGGAAGTGCCAGACTTTGGCTGGTCGTTGTCCAGGTTTGCCATCCGCCGGTCGGTTGAAATTCCACTGTATGCAAGGTGGAAGCCACCCCATTGCTGTCTACCAGCTGCAATTGGATCTCCCCCACCTCTGTTTCGGCTGCGGTTCGGTAGGACACATGATAGAACCCGGCTTCAGCTACGTTGACATAATAGTCGAGGTAATCACCTGGGTCCAAAAACGCGATGTTCTGCCCTCCGCCCACATCTGTTGTATTTTCAAGCTGAACGCCCTGCTGGAAAAAATAGGCTTCAGCCTCTACTCTTCCGGGAACAGGATGGATCTGCGGGACGGTATTTTCTACTTCTTCCAGAGAAAATGTCGTGAGCAGTGTCCCATCATTAGCCTGAATTTGTGATCCGGAATAAGAAATCTCAATGATGTCAGAGTGAATAAATGTATGCGCAACCTCAAACTCCAGTACCTTGGTTTCATCAGCATCCAGCATAACGGCATTGATCGTGACAGGTGAGCCATTGACCACGATTTGAAAATCAGCAGGAGATCCAGGCAGCGGTCCCGACAGGGATTTGTTGACATACAGGCGGACCTTCGATTCATCCAGCGTCAATGCATACACATAGTCTGCCGGAACGGAGGAAGCGGCGGCTACCGGGACAAATTCCAGGCTACTCAGATTAAACCCATCCTGATCCATGTAAAAGCGCAGTTTGCGATCGGTGGTTTCCAGGAGGACGTCATCCAGGACGATCGTCTGCCAGTTGGACCATCCACCTGTGGACGCGACGGATGTGACCGGAGTGATCTGTGCCGATTCGGTTCCCAGATGGAATCTGCCATTTTCGTCGCCGGCGGCAATCCGCATATGAACCTCATACACAGCACTGCTGTCGAGGTTGACGTCATACTGCATCCATTCGCCTTCTCCCAACCAGCCTACACCGTACCCATTGGAATTGACACTATCATCAATGGTTTCGATATCCACCCCGTCATTTCTGTAGGACCATCCCTGATTCCATGCGGTGAATACACCGGTAGAAACCTGATAGGTGGCCAGATCCACATCCTGATAGGCCACACCAGCGATGCCCATGTCAAAGTCACTGGCATAGACGACTCCGGGGATGTTCTGGCTGCGAAACGGAATGGCCGTGCTATCCTCCACCTGGCGAAACAGCGCGTCAATAACATCTTTCTGATACACGCAGTGTTCGATTTTGAGATTTTCTGTCAGGGCCATCAGGGATGCCTTAGCCACAGCCGGGTCTGGCGGGGTGCCGCCGTTGTTCCAGTAGTCGAGCAGATCCTGGTAGCCAGGATTTTTCACAACCGATAGGGGGCCTGCGATGGCCTCCACCTTTTTCATGGGCCACCAGGCCCATCCGATGTCAAAATCAGCAAAGAGTTTGGCGGCATCACGAAACCATGTATTAGAGTTTTCGCCTGTTTCTCCCAGGTACAACGGTACGTTGTGGGTTTCCCGCAGGTCGAGTACCCACTGGATAGATGCCTGATCGTTGTACGACCAGTATTTATGAGGACTATAGAGCATGTTATTGTCCCAAGGAGGAGTGAGTCCAGTGAAATCATTGGCAAACCAGTTTCCTTCGATGATGAGCATATGGTTGGTATCTACACTCCTGATGGAATCGGTCATTTGCTCATAAATCTGACGCAGGAGGGTGCCTCCTGGGAGATTCCAGTTGGGTTCATTGAGGAGATCGTATCCGGCGATCCAGGGTTCGTTCACATAGCGATCTGCGAGGCGCTTCCAAAGCGCGGCGGCTTTGTTTTGGTTTTCTGTACTCTCAAACAAAGAGGGTTTGGTGGGATCGTAATCAGAGATGGCCTGATCATATCCCTGTCCTCCGGGTGCAGCATGCAGGTCGAGGACCACGTACATTTCATTTTGACGGCACCAGGAAATCAGGCTATCGGTGAGCTCAAATCCCTTGGTGAGCCAGGTATTTTCTCCAGGTATCGGCTCATCTTCGATCGGGAGGGTAAACAAATTGTAGTGCATAGGCAGCCTCACCGAGTTGAAGCCCCACGACTTGAGGGAATCGATATCAGCTTTGGTGACGTGATTGGCTAGCCAGGCCTGGTAAAAGGTATCGGTGTTGGCCGGGCCAATGAGCTGCTCAATGGCATCCCGAATCTGGTATTGGGCACTGGCAAATCCCGCAGTCTGGAGCATATATCCTTCCTGGAGCATCCATCCTCCGAGGCCCATGCCTTTGAGAATGAGGGTATCGCCTGCCCCATCAACGACCGCCTGGCCGTCGGTGTGGACAAACCCTTGTCCGTGGGAGAATGATGGAAGTCCTGCGATCAGCATCACAATCGCAATCAGCCCTGCATGTTTACTTCTTTCTGTTTTTCGGTCGTTCATCATGATGGAAGTAGTAGGTGAAAGTATATTTATGGAGCGGTCCTGGATGGTGAGGAGGAAATGGCATAACAGCTATATTCCCGGGAATTCCAGAAATGACAATATGGAAAAATCCGGGAAATATGTATGATTTTCACACTACGACAACCCTACGACAGATCCGGAGAAGGCTGTGGGAGGTATCCCGGGTAACATGTATGCATTTATCGGACTCTATACTTCGGAGATATACGTATTCAGATCGTCTCCTTTGGACAATCCCAGTCGTTTTTTGAGTCGGTACTTCCCCTGCTCGACGCCCCGCACCGTGATATTGAGCAGGGAGGCAATTTCTTTGGTGGACAAATTCAGGCGGATGAGGGCACAGAGCCTGAGATCATTTTGGGTAAGATCGGGATGACGGGTGGAAAGGGTCTGAATAAAGGCCTTATCGGTCTGATTGAAGTACAGGGTAAATTCCTTCCAGTAGTCCTCCCCTTTGAGCTCTCTGTTGATCAGCCGAATGAGAGAGCGTGAACCAGCATGGCCTTTACCGTCGATGGATTGAATCTCCTCTTTGACCTGATTGAGAATTTCGTTTTTGTGAGCCATTTGCACCGATGAATACACCAGTTTGGAATTGATGGCCTCCACTTCGCTGGCCAGCTTTTCATTGTTCAGGCGAAGGATCTCACTCTTTGCCCGAAAGGCTTCGCGCCTGAAAGCGGCTTCTCGCCTGTTGATAATCCAAATCACCACGCCGAGAATGAGAAGAATACCTGTCAGGGCAACCAGTGCCTTAAACCAGCCAGTTTCCCAAAACGGTGGGTGAATGACCAGCCCAATCGACGCTTCTGCCCCCTGGTATGTCATCCTGAACTGGTATTCTCCCGGTTCGAGATCGGTGAAATACACCCGGTGCTGCCCGGGATCCGTGTGCTGCCAGTCTGTATGGAAGTTTTCCATCTGATACCCGAAAACCGCCTCACTGGGTTGGTTAAAATTGGTAGAGGCAAATGAAAACGAGAAAGCATTATCATCGTAATTCAGCTCGATCTTTTCTGCATGTTCAATGGGTTTGGAGAGAATCACTCTCCCATCTTTCCAGGGCCCGGCCTTTACCTCTTCGTTATAGAGGTTAAATCCCGTGATAGTGATCTGTGGCTCAACGGCTTTTTCCACCACCTGATCGGGACGAATGGTATGGATGCCTTTGATGCCACCAAACAATAAGCGGTGATCCTGACTGTGAAGCACAGAGGACTGGTTAAATTGATTACTCCTTTTCGTTTCGCGGAAACTGAAATTCCGGATCTCGCCAGTCTCTGGTTGAATCCGTGAAATACCTTCGTATGTGGTGACCCATAAGAATCCTTCGTGATCTTCGGTGATTCCCATCACACTATTGGCCAGCAAGCCGTCGTCCGTTCCGATCTGAGTAAAGCTCCCTTCCCCAAGCCATCGGTTCAGGCCACCTCCTTCTGTACCAATCCAGATGTCGCCCCGGCTATCCTGGAAGATGGCCCGAATGCCGTTATGGCTGATGGAAGTCGTGTCTCCTATGTTCGCTCTGAAGTGCCGGAACCCGGTTCCGTCACCTGTCCAAAGATCGAGTCCTCGATCCATCGTACCGATCCATACCCGATCGCTGCTATCAACCATCACAACCATTACATTGGCATCAGAAATGCTGGCAGGGTTGTTCGGATCCGGTCCAAAATGCTCGAATGACTCAGTCTCCGGGTCCCAGACATTCACCCCTCCTCCCAGGGTTCCGATCCACACCCGACCTGCCTGATCTTCAGCCAACGACCACACATTATTTCCCCCAAGGCTGTTGGGATTCCAAAACTCATGTCTGAATCGGGCCCAGGTTCCCGTGGCAGGATCGTAGCGGTCGAGCCCATTGCTGAATGTGCCGATCCACAGATAACCCTCCCGGTCTTCGAGCAGGGATTTGACCACCTGTCCCGACAGGTCGGTGCTCAGGGCATGGTCGTGAATACTGGGAGATTGTCCCAAAGTGGAAGACTGGCTAAACGCAAACAGTCCATCGCCGTCTGTCCCAATCAGAATCTCACCGTTACGGCGCTGGTAGATGGTCAGCACCGACCAGTTTCCAGGTCCGGCGGCCACCTCCGGTCCGGGAACAATCCTGCCAAAGCGAGCCTGATTGGGTTGATAAACGTTGATTCCTCCATTGAATGTCCCAATCCAAAGATTGCTCATTCGATCTTCCAGAAAGCATAGCAATGACCCACTATTAAGAGAACCGGGATTCCCTGGTTGAGGCCTCCAAACACTGATCTGCCGGCTTTCTGTGTCCATCACATTGAGTCCCCCTCCATTGGTGGCGAGCCAGAGCTGACCATCAACAGTCAGATGCATATCCATGATTCCCTGTGAGCTGAGTCCTTCTGCATCGCCGATTCGCTCAACTTCCTCGCTGTCCATATTCATCCGATACAATCCGCTTCCTTCAGTGGCTACCCACAAGACAGAGTCCTGGATCAGGAGGGTTTTGCGATAGCCAGCCATGTTTGGGCTGGCTCCTTCCGCATCGGGAAACAGTGAAAACATGCCGTCATCCCTCAGGAGATTGACACCGAGCCCCGCTGCCCCTACCCAAACCCTACCGTCTGTATCAAACACCAGGTCAAACGTGAGGTCACTGGACAGGTGGCTTGTCGAATGGGTATAGACCGTTGACGAGTGGTTGGAGGGATCATAGCTGAGCACGCCTCCCCCGATCGTGGTGAGCCAGATCAATCCTTCCGGCCCCTGGTGAATGGATGAGATCGGGAATCCAGAAATCGGCATGAAGGCACTGTCTCCGGATAAATTCTGAAACTGATCACTGTCGTGCGGCAGTACATTGAGCCCACTTCCAGCAGTACCCACCCATACGTTGCCCTCCCGATCTTCCATCAGGGACAGAATATCACGCCCCCTGAATCCGGATTGGTCTGCCCTGTCATAGTCAGACCGGTACACCTCAAAGGAATAGCCATCATATTTGTTCAATCCGTTTTGTGTGCCAATCCAAATGTACCCGTGGCGATCCTGGATCATACACCGAACGGTATTATTGGACAGCTTGTCCTCAATGGTAATGTGATCGAAATAAGGCGTCCATGAGAGAGCCTGGCCCATGCACGAATATCTACCCAGAATCGCCAGAATGCAGATAAGCACCCGGATGCTAGATCCCATTCCTGCAACTGTGAGATCTTTCTTCGACTTCATTCTGTTAGCAATCCTTTGCTCAGTGGTTCAATATCTCACCCTGACCAGGCGGTTCACCACAGCAGTAGTAGCATTGTCGTAGCTGGAAAGTGGAATCCAAACAGGCCAGATCCTAATATAAGTGTTGATTCTGATTTCTTCCTTCGGCTTCGGGATCCTATTCCCAATTTTTCACCATTTCCAATACCTAAGTTCCTATGAAACAGTATCTACTTATTCTCCTCGCTACCCTTTTTGTGATCCGGGGCACCACCCAAACTGTGAACATTACCTTCCACGTCAATATGAATGGGGTGGCTGTGGATCCTAGCGGTGTGTTTATCGCCGGAGGGAGCGGATTTGATTCCCCGGGAGACAATCCCATGTTTGATCCGGATGGCGATGGAGTATATTCGATTACCCTATCCAGGCCGGAAAACTTCAGTAGCCACTACATCCTCCTGAATGGGAATTGTTCCGATTACAGTTGTAAAGAAAATATCGCAGGTCAGACTTGTTCGGACCCCTTAAACTTTTTTGACAGGTTTATTTCGGTTGGAACCAATGACACGGTTGTCAGCACCTGTTTTGGGTTTTGCACGGAGGACACAGCTTGTAGTGCCGTTCAATTCGTCGATATCACCTTCAATGTGGATATGTCCAACGAAACAGTAGATCCGTCCGGTGTATATGTCGCTGGTGGTGGTGCCTTTGGGCAGCCCGGCGATTTCGAGATGACCGACCCGGATGGAGATGAGATTTACAGCATCACGATCAGCAAGCCTGCCAACCTGGCTGCCAACTATACCTTCACGAACGGGGCTGATTTTGCTAACAAGGAAGATATTGCCGGACAGGACTGTGCTGATCCTGATAATTTTAACGATAGATTTATTGAAGTCGGTACCAATGACACCGCGATATGTACCGTTTTTGGGCAGTGTGTATTTGACGACAATTGTGATGTGACCAGCATCGGTCGGCGCATGGCAGATCAGAATTGGTTTTCTGTGCATCCCAACCAAACTTCCAGCCAGGTGATGCTCCGCTTTGAAACGGCCGCACCCGGGAGAAGGACCATTGATGTATGTTCTTATTCCGGCCAGCAATTGATCTCCGAAACGATGTCTGGCCATGCAACCGAGCATCGGCTGTCCTTGCAGGGACTCTCTCCTTCGATCTATTTTATCCGGGTAAGCCAGGACGGCAAAACGGGCATTGAAAAAGTCCAGGTAATCGAATAGGCCGGGGCTGCCGGATGGATGAATGAAACCACAGAGAATCGCCAGGTTCAGTACAGAAGACTCATGCGAAATGGCTGTTAATCAGAGTACTCTGTGAATGCCTCCGTGTTTCTCTGTGGTTCAATCTGTTTGGGAGAAAGCCTGTTTTCATCTCTCAGAAAAGCGCAACACTCCATCATTCACAGGTTGATGCGTGAGGATCTTTCTGTCCTGGATATAGTTCTGATTTAATCTCCACGGAGATCTGTCGCCCTGCTTGGGGAGTTTGTCAAGTGATCGCTGGATATATCCGGAAGAAAAATCGATCAGCGGAAGCTGTTTCATGTCATCCCTGTCCAGCAGTGGCACACAGACTGAATGGCCATGGGCATCCATGTACTTCAGCAATCGACAAACATAGCTGCAGACCAGATCTGCTTTCAGGGTCCAGGAGGCATTCGTGTATCCCACAATGATCGCTGCATTTGGAACGTCCTGCAGCATGCTGCCTTTGTAGTTGAGTTTGGTACTCAAATCAATGGGCTCTTCATTGACCAACACCTCAATTCCACCGGCCAGTTTGAGTTTGAGTCCTGTTGCCGAGACGATCAGGTCGGCTTCCAGTTCTTTGCCCGATTGGCAACGAATGCCTGTTGGGGTGAAGGTCTCAATGTGATCGGTCACAACGCTGCAGCGGCCATCCTTGATGGCGTGAAACAGATCATTGTCGGGAACGGAGCACAGGCGCTCATCCCAGGGATTGTACCTGGGATGGAAATGCGTATCCACATCATACGCCGGCCCCAGAATCTTGCGAATCTGCTTTTTGATAAAGCGTTTGACTACCTGAGGCCTTCTTCTGGACAACCGAAAGAAAAGCATATCTCTGAGGATATTTTTCCAGCGGGCCAGAAAATGAGCCATTCGGGATGGGAAAACAGCATGAACCAGTCTGGCAAATGGATCGCGCAAGGGTTGACCCACAATGTAACCGGGAGAGCGCTGGAGCATGGTGATGTGGGCAGCTTTTTCTGCCATGGCAGGAATGAGGGTAACAGCTGTAGCCCCACTCCCGATCACAATTACTTGTTTGCCTTCATATTCCACATCGTCCGACCACTTCTGCGGGTGAATAAAGCGACCCTCAAATTCTTCCAGACCGGGAAAATCTGGGGTGTAGCCTTCTTCGTAATCATAATAGCCCGTGCAGAGGAATAAAAAATTACAAGTCGCTTCGATCGTTTCACCGGTATCTTTTCTGATTCCGCTAACCGTCCATCGTTTGGTTTCAGAAGACCACGAAACCCGGGTGATCGTGGTGTTGAATTGGATGTGCTGCCGAATGTCATATTCCTCAACCGTCTCATTCAAATATTGAAGGATCGTTTCGGCATCAGAAATGGACTGATGATAGGTCCAGGGTTTGAAGGAATAGGAGAAGGTATGCATATCCGAATCAGACCGAATGCCCGGATAGGTAAAGAAATCCCAGGTTCCGCCGATCGCATGCCTTCCCTCAAACATGATGAAGCTCCTGGAAGGACATTCCATCTTCAGGTGGCAGGCGGCATCGATACCAGAGAGACCTGCTCCGATGATGATGACATCTCTATGTTGGATGTTCATAGATGATGATGAATCAGGCATGGGACTCCATTTACACGATAGATACAAAACGAATCCCGTATCCACGAAAGATCCAAAAGGGTATTGTTCTGTGGGAGGTGCTTCGTTGCTACCTGAGATTCGCACATGATCATGCGCTGAAAATGAGTATCTAGTCATTTTATTGACTAAATTTGTATAAATTTAGTCATCGTGTTGACTGAATTTATGTAAATTTGGTCAATAGAAGATTCTCATGGACGCATATATCCCTCGAATACAACTCGGAAACCTGCAGGATTACCTCCTGCCCAATAAGGTGCTGGTCCTGTTAGGAGCTCGACGTATCGGAAAAACGGTCCTGCTGAATAAGCTCCTGGCATCTATCAACGAGCCGGTACTGAAACTCAATGGAGAGGATCAGGAAACAGTCCAATTGCTGGAGCGCAGAACAGTAGAACACTACCGTCAACTCCTGGCAGGAAAATCATTCCTGGTCATTGATGAAGCACAGAAAATTCCGGACATCGGAAAATCGCTGAAGCTCATGGTGGATCATATTGATGGACTTCGTGTTGTGATCACGGGTTCATCCGCGTTTGATATGACCAATCAGGTTGGCGAGCCTCTCACCGGTCGGAAATACACCTTTCAGCTTTTTCCCCTTTCCGAAGGTGAGCTACGACCATTAGAAAGCATTACCGAGCATTCAGACAGGCTCCAGCATCGTCTGATCTTTGGCAACTATCCGGAGCTACAGCATATTCAAGCCAATGAAGACAAGGCGCTCTATCTGAATGAAATCGTTAACTCCTATTTGCTGCGGGACATTCTTGCGTTCGATAACATTCGCAACGCTGACAAGATTGTCAACTTACTCCGGCTGATCGCCTTTCAAATTGGAAGAGAAGTATCCTACAACGAACTGGGGCGACAACTAGGCATCAGCAAAAACACCGTTGAGCGCTATCTGGATCTGTTGTCCAAGGTATTTGTGGTGTATCGCATCGGGGGATTTAGCCGGAATCTCCGGAAAGAGATTGTGAAGAATGACCGCTGGTATTTTTATGATAACGGACTCCGCAACGCCTTGATTTCTAACCTTAACCCTATCTCCCTTCGAGACGATATTGGTCAATTGTGGGAAAACTATATGATCAGCGAAAGAATCAAACAGCAATCCTACGAGAAGGTGCTGGTCAACCGATTTTTCTGGCGTACCTACGATCAGCAGGAAATCGATTTGATTGAAGAACGTGGCGGCGCACTCTTCGGCTACGAAATGAAATGGAACCCCGGAAAACAGCCCAAACCTCCCGCTGCGTTTTCAAAGGCATATCCCGAAGCCCGTTTTCAGGTTATTCACCGGGAAAATTACTGGGAATGGTTGGTGGGAGAATAGCAGATATCCCTGACAAAGGTTCAGAACCCTTGTCAGGGATATACATTCCAGGGATTAATCCGCTCTACTTCAGCGACTCATAAATCCCGGCAACGCCCTGACCGCCGCCGACGCAGGCGGTCACCATGCCGTATTTTTTGCTGCTGCGCTCCAATTCGTTCATCACCTGCACGGTAAGTTTGGCGCCGGTACAGCCGAGCGGGTGACCCAAAGAAATCGCCCCACCGTTGGGATTCACTTTGGCAGGATCAAAGTCCAGCTCGCGAATCACCCCGAGCGATTGCGAAGCAAAGGCTTCATTCAGCTCGATCACGTCGATGTCGGCGATGTTG
>CAZLKP010000121.1:3916-11393 GCA_964560095.1 uncultured Bacteroidia bacterium | reverse complement strand
GGTGTTTTCTTCGGTCGATTCAACGTTGCTGTTTCTCGAAGTAACCATTAAAAAACGCCAGTTTTTGTATGATATGGATGCTCATCTTGCCGTGACATTCGACTCGACCGGTATATACCAGTCTCACCGCCAATCGGTTGACATCCGCATTTCCGGCGGCAACAACTACGCGGCGAGTACCGAGGGAAAGCTACTTACCCCATGAGTTGGATTGCTGTCTTTGTAGGCGGAGGCCTGGGAAGCATGAGTCGCTTTGCGGTCAGCCAATGGCTGGGCCATCATGCTAACGGCTTTCCTACGGCCACATTCGTGGCCAATCTCCTGGCCTGTGTGATCCTCGGCCTGAGCTGGCTATGGCTAGGAGACAAAAGCAGTGAATGGGCGAGCACAAAAACCTTGATCCTTGTTGGGTTTTGTGGAGGCTTTTCCACTTTCTCGACATTCAGCCTGGAGACCCTGCGACTCATTCAGACCGGAAACTGGTGGATGGCACTCATCTATGTAATGGTCTCGGTTCTGGTCTGCCTCCTGGTTTTGGGCCTCATTGTGCCCAAGATTTAATGACCCGGATCATTCTTCCTGCAAAATCATTTGATTCAGGGAATTATTCCGGATTATAGGGAATAACCATTTGCGAAAGCCTTGGACGTACAATTCCGGCACAATTTTCGTAAATGAACAAACAGGTTACAGCGTGCCTTGAAAGGATTTGAAAAGAAAAAGGCCTGACTGAATCAGACCTTCATTCTCTGTTTTACCTACCTATTTACCCCAAACTCCGTGCTCCGCTTCCCCAAGGCGGAGCACTTTATTATCAGGATGCCCACTTGATGGTGCATCCAATCGCTCGGGTAGATTCCCGGGGCACATCTTCTCCATTTTCCAGGGCCTCAATGGCCACTTCGAGGTATTTGGTTTGTACTCCTTCCGGATCCTGCGGATTATCGTCGATGGCTCCGATGTATCTGACCACAAATTCGCCATCGACATTCTGAAGCAGAAATCCGTGTGGGGTGCGCGTAGCACCAAAGGCCCGGGCCACATCCTGTGTCTCATCAAAGAGATAGGGAAACCCATAACCGTTATCCTCTGCCCGTGCCTGCATGGCATCGAAGCTATCGCCCGGAGATCGGGTGGGGCTGTTTGGCTGAATCGCCAACAATGGCCAACCTGCTTCGCTGTAGGCTTCCGCCAGGTCTTTGATTCGTTCCTCGTAGGCCACTGCATAGGGGCAGGTATTGCAGGTAAACATCACAATGACCCCCTGCTGCCCTTCGAGGTAATCGTTCAGAGAGACATTCTCCCCGCTTACATCCTGCAGGGTGAAGGGATCGACCACATCACCAACTTCGTAGCCACTCTGGGCCTGTGTCATCATGGAGAATCCAATGATAGCCGTTGTCATGAAAAAGAGACGTTTCATATCTGGAAGATTTAGCGTGATTGATTACAAATGATTAATTCAGAAGCAGTTGAAGCCATTCGCTGAGGGCTTCTTTTGTGAGTGAGCCCTCATGAAAAAGCTGACTCCCGTTGGGATGTAATGCCAATGTGGCGGGAATGGCCCCTGACCAAGAATCGTTGATTTCACCAATCCAGTCGGGATCCCTGAGACCATCGGTCAAGAAAATGGCTGTTGACTCTATGCCTTTCTCCTCCAAAAAGTCCGCCATCGTGTTTTCTGCGAAATCCAGACTCACCAGCCAAACCTGCAGCCCCTGATTCGCATATTCTTTTTCCAAATCCAGAAAATAGGGCAGCTCGGTCACGCAAGGCTTGCACCATGTTGCCCAAAAATTGACCACCACCGGATGGTCTCGCTCCATCGCCAATGCCTCCTGCAATTCAGCCACATCCATGGATCGATATGACTGTGCCTCTAAAAAGCCGATGGTGAACAGAAACAGGAAAAGACAAACAGACCTGTGCATAATTGGTTAATGTTCTTTCTGATGAACAGCAGATTGTATCTTAGGGCCAGTTGTGACAACCAGCTTCATCATTCGTTTTCTTATTGTAACGTTATTCGAATCCAAATTGATAAGCCATACAGAACAAGTTCGATCTATCCGGTCATTTGACGTATCAATCCCGTCAATCACTCGACGAAGGCTACTTCACTGGGCAGACCAGTTTCCCAGTGTCTGCTGGCTGGACTCCTGTAGCCACCAGTTGGATCCTTATGGTCGTTTCGACTGGCTGTTTGGTGTGAGCCGTCGGTCGGGATTTAGCAGCTGGGAAGCATGGCATCAGCGTCGGGGCGACTGGGTTTTGGGCGCTTTGCCCTATGAGTGGAAATCAGCACAGGATCCCCGGCTGGCATCTGGACGGCCTGCCGATATTGAATGGCCGGGAACTCCGGGCTTTACCCCCGAACTCCTCATGGTGAAACTGCGAAACAGCAACAGGGTATGGATCCTAAAGCAGGGCATTCTTGGCTGGGAAGAAGCCCTGATGTCAGAAACACCAGCGATTGCCTCTCCTGCGCCACCGGCATTTCGCGCCAATTTTACCCGAGATCAATATATCGGAGCCGTACAGGCACTCAGAGAGCATATCCGCGAGGGTAATTGTTATGAGGTGAATCTGGCCCAGATGTTTTCTGCTGCGTACAGCACCCCACATCCCCACAGAATGTTCGAATCTCTGGTGGACGTGTCTCCGGTTCCCTTTGCCGCATACCTCAAATCAGGCTCCAGGCACCTGATTTCTGCTTCTCCGGAGCGTTTCCTTCAGCAGCGCAAAGGAACATTGATCACCCAACCGATCAAAGGCACAGCTCCCAGAGGGGGCACGCCGGAAAGGGACAAGGCTCTGGTTTCTCAGTTGCTGGCCTCAGACAAGGAGCGAGCGGAGAATGTGATGATCGTGGATTTGAGCCGCCATGACCTCAACCGTTTCTGTCGTACACGATCGGTGAAGGTGCCTCACTTGTTTGAGATACAATCCTTTCCTCAGGTCCATCAGATGGTGAGCACCATAGAAGGTGAGCTCCGTGACGATACAGATCCATTGACTGCCCTGAAAGGTATTTTCCCACCCGGATCCATGACAGGGGCCCCGAAATTTCGCGTGATGCAACTCATTGATGAAACCGAAGGCATCGGTCGGGGGCTGTATGCCGGATCTGTCGGATACCTGTCGCCCGCTGGGGATTTTGACTTCAATGTGGTGATCCGGAGTTTGATTTACGATGAAGCAGCAGAACGAATCAACTACCACGTTGGTGGGGCAATCACCTACGATTCTGATCCTGTGGCAGAATATGAGGAAACGATCCTCAAGGCACAGGCTGTTCGAAGCATCTTTGCCTGAATTCTGCCAGCAACCGGTTGGATGATCTCAGGTTCCGGACGGGACGCCTAAGACATACAGCCTTCCCGGGAGAGGGAAGGCCGTTCCTAATTGTTACGAGCAATAAGTAGGATCACGTAAGCCATCACGACTTAAGCTTGCGCCAGAATCGCTCTGGCTTTCTCTAAAATGGTTGTGTCATCAAGCACTACAACGCCACCGTCAGGACCGGGCTCAATATGGAAACCCATGGAGTCGCCGCGTTCGTAATGTTCACCGCCAAAATAATTGCGGACTGTTTCTACAGTGACTCCGAGTTCACTGGCGATGGCGCGGATGCTGCCATCTGGCA
Organism: uncultured Bacteroidia bacterium; assembly: GCA_964560095.1. Taxonomy (GTDB): domain Bacteria; phylum Bacteroidota; class Bacteroidia; order J057; family J057; genus JANQTF01. The sequence continues at coordinate 7,747 of CAZLKP010000121.1, read as the reverse complement.
AACTGTCTTTGATCTGCCGAAGCTCATTGAAGGTTATCGTCATAGCACCATGTTTAGTGGGTTACATCAGGAAAAGTTAAGTTATCAGATTATCGCAAAAATGCAAGTGAGAAGACTCAGCCCTTGGGGTGATTGTAGAAGGTGGAAATTCTTGCTATTTCAAAGGAATTTCCGGTTCCAGTGAAGGGTTTCCCTTTTTCCTGTCTTGCCGTCCGATTTGCAAATTCACCCCCAGCCTCACATGAGCCAAACGGGCATTTTCCCACTGTAGGGCCGAAAGCGCATGATCACTCATGGCATAGATCATCACAGGCCCCAGCTTCAGGCTAGTCTGGATTCCGATCAGGTTGCCCACTCCGGTTCGACGACCATAGCTGAGCCCCAGGTCAAGAACACGCCCGGCTCGCAGTTGGCCTCCCAGTGCCCAGGAAACATCTGTGCTTCCCTGGACCCGCCGGGCTTGCAACATGCCCTGGACCCGAACCCATTTGACAGGCTCAAATCCTGCATGAAGCACAAACCGCATCGGGAGGCGGGTTTGAAATTCTTCTCTGACCTGTTTCACCGAAAATCGATTAAAGAAACTATCGGCGAGGTGTTGGATATCCACACTGTCTCCCTGAAAAAACGGAGAAACGTTGATTCCCTCAAATGTGGCCGAACCACTGGCGTTGAGCCCAAATCCATTCCGCCAGTAGATGACGCCAAGATCCAACACGGACAAGCCGATATCCAGCTTCTCGATTGGGTTGACAACTACCCCCAGATCAGCTCCCATGCCATGATTCCCGGCAAACAGCGCGGATCGCTGAGATGGCAAAGGAATATTCTGAAGACTGGAATAGTCAGCCCAGTTGACACCACTCAGATCCGGACCGCTCACCAGCAGGCGATAATTGAGGTCACCGGTGATGGTGTAGCCATCGGCAGCGGTTGTAAAAATAGCCTGGGAGCTCGTCGCTCCGGCATACAGGATGCCTCCGAGGTATTTGATTTTACCCCCGACCCTGATCTTGTTACCAATCCCTACCTGGGCACACAGGTAGGCTTCCCACCAGTTGGTGGTGCTGAATCCTGGCCCTAGATCCAGGGGCTTATCAAGGTAGGGTGCATTGCCGTACCAGGCCAGACGAATGGCATCAACGGGGTATTCGATACTGGTCACGGTGCGCACACTTGCACCGCCCAGCAATCTGAATTTTTTGCCGCCAATAGCCAGTTGAAAGACATCGGCATGAACTTCACCACCCAACACCCCGCGATCCCCCAGAGACAGGACTGCATTATTTACATCAACCATCAGAGAATCTGGCTGCCCGGGAACCGGCCGAATCAAATCACCCGGGCGAAACCCTTCGTGACTGAGGGTAATGCCCGCTGCAGGGAGAGCCAGTGCAAATTTGCTCCCGTCGTTCATCGCGGGATTGAGCAGGTTGCTCTGAACAGACCTCGGCAACAAGATAGGAGAATACTCTCCCTGGGCCTGGAGGCTACCGATGCCCAGCAGCAGGAGTCCCATCAACCATCCTGATATATTGTTGGAGAATGTCATGTTGTTACTGTCGATACCTGACACCAAGTTTGAATGAAAAACGATCCTGGGCGAATAACTGAATGGCACGAGTGCCATTCATGGGTGTTGCCAGGCGGAGCCGCGCATAGATAAGCCCTGTGCGGGTTAATTCCTCCAGCAGACCATCCGATACAGACAAAAAGCGAATTTCCTCTGCCGGCGCTTCTGCCGCACCATTTACGTCAAGCGTAGGGGCCTGAATACTGAGGGGTTGGGTAAAAAACGGGGTCACTGCGCTGGAGTCAGCGCCTGCCGTAAACAGCTCCAGCATCACCTCGACCGGGAGCCCGTTGGAGGTTTCCAATCTGAATTCCACCTGGCCACCCCTGTCCCAGCCCAGCGAATCCCAGGCAAACCATTGCTCCCATTCCCAGGGCTCAGCCCGGAATTCAAGCGGAAAATCCGCAATCAGGTTGACGGTCACATTGGCAGTATCAATCACAAATCCCTGTACCGGAACTGAATCCGGAAATAAGCTCAGGATACCACCATATTCAATGGAGTCAGGGATCGCGGCGATGAGCCGATCCAGATTGGAATTGCTGCGATCAAGCCGAATTATGGTCTGTGCAGAATCGCCGGGTGTGGTCGGATAGTTGAGGGGGAACCCCTGGGTGATTCTGTCGTCGATGAGATCTATGTCAGGCCCATTGGGATAAGAAAACCGCAGTCGGGTAGCCTGTAATTCGTTGGGCACCCCAAACTCATTGTTGATGCGGAGCTCAATGGCGGGATTGGTGAGAATCGGAAAGGGAAAGCCATCGGGCAGGGTGAGGTTAGTAGCCAGAAGACCGCTGTCCAGCTCAAAATCGTAGCTGGGGAAGTAGCCTTGTGCAAAGTGCAGCCGGAGGTCTTTGAAAATGATTTTCAGGCTATCAAGAACAGTCCTTGTACCATCGCTTAGCGTCGCCAGCGTATATTCCCCCCGGATAATCTGCTGATTGGGAATGATTTCTATTCCTTCCAGAGAGATGCTTCCTGTGTACATGCCAGGACCGTTAAATGTGTCCCGGAACTGAAAAGGCACGACGCCCCCCGGCTCATAGATCTGGTCAAAGTCCACCACCATTTCTACTGGATCTGTTCCGGAATAGCTGGCTTCATAATTAATGGCACCGGCACCGACGATGCCTTTGTCAAGACTGAAAAGGGGAAATGTGGTTCCTGTTTTAGTGGTATCGTATGTCTCGGTGAAATCCTGAATATCAAACAGATCCGCAGACCCCAGTTCAACCAGCTCGGTCTCGTAGTGTAGAAAAAACTGCCCGTCTGGCTCTGTGCGGAGCCAGGCCAGCGAATCAAACAGCCCCACAATGTCACCAAGGGTTGCCTCTCCGTAGATCAAAGGCGCAGCCAGCTCAGGATCCCAATCCTGTAACTGGTCCAAATCGGTTCGCAGGGAGCAACCCTGCATGAGCAGTAGCAAACCTGCCCAGATCATCATCTTGTTGTGTTTCACCTTCATCGCTTGTTTGAATACCAAAAAGCTACACCGTTTTGGCAAAAAACCATAAGATGATGATAAAAATACCCCGGACTGGGTCCCTACTGCCTACATTTCTCCGATCGCAGTGCTGTCAAACTCACCTTCGCGATTTTGCATCGCCAGGGACCAGTCGTCGGTGGTGGAGGTCTGGAGCCAGAGCCCGCCGGATTTCCTCATGACCTGAGCACCTACGTTGAGCAATTTTTGAAACTGGTCTTCCAGTGTACTCACCTTGAGGTTACCATTGATGCTGAAGGTTTCGTCGTGGTCCACATGGCCGGCTTCCCGCAGTGTGAGGTCTGGATTCAGACGATCAGACGGGGCATTGAGGCCACCCTTTTGATGAGTATGGCCAAAAAACTCGATCCTCAGATAAGGGAATTTCTGGTTAAATTCTGTGGATATCTGACCAAGGGTTTTCTCAGGACTTACGAGGATATTCATGATCTGATCATTAGAGGTGGTATCCCAGGATAATCTGGGGGAAGATTAAGCTAATGATCAAGCATGTGAGAACCAGTAACCAGCAACAGTTGGGAGGGTGAGATTTGTCAACCGGCGATGCCAGCCATCACAGGGCTGGTTAGCATGTCCAGAAGACCTTCGGGATAGAGAATAGCTTTGCCCTTGGCAAAGGCATGGAGAGGCATCCACACGGCACGGTATTGGGTTCCGTCAGATTCAAAACCCGGCATGGAGTCCAACTGCTCAATGACATCATCGGATGGATCTGCCCCAAACAGGAACACCAGTTCGTGATGGGGGTGGCCTT
>CAZLKP010000121.1:0-3906 GCA_964560095.1 uncultured Bacteroidia bacterium | reverse complement strand
AATTAAAAATGCTTTCCAGGGTTCCCAGAAAATCCAGGTTTTCGATACCAGCAGACAGTTCTTCCTGCATTTCCCTTCGGATGGCATCCCAGCTATACTCGCCAAACTGAATGCCACCCCCCGGCGGACGGTAAAATACCTGTTCTTTCACACTGTCATATCCTTCCTGAACCAGGATTTCCTGACCACGTCGGAGCACACAAAGGGCAATGGAACGAATAGAAGACGGTTGATTCATGGGAAAAAGAGCTGTTGTGAGAAAGGATGTGAAGAAGATCTGGCCAGACAAAGCAGCCAATCAGTCTCTATTTCAAAAAAAGAAAAATCTGATCGGTGGATCAGTGCATTCCACCCCGATTCCCAACAAACTGAAAAACGGCTCTTTTTAACAAAAAACGTGGGTTTTCCGAATTTGTGAAGCAAATCCTTTTTCGAATGGTTCCATTCAGGCGGTTTTTCTACGCAGGGAGGGATAAATCTTACATTTCGGGTAGTGGACAGATTCGGTGAACAGTCAATCAACGATTCTGGTGAGGATCGAACTCACTCCATCACGATCTTGCGACTGATCGATTTTCCTGCTTCATTTCGTCCTCGCAGTAAGTATAGACCTGCCGGCAAAGATAACGCCACATCCAGCTTCCCCGTGTGCATCGGCCCAGCTTGCCATACCTGCTGGCCCGCAGTGTTCAGAAGATCGAATTGAAAAAACTGGGCCGGTAAAGGGTTCCAGGTGATTCTGAGTAGTCCATTCGAAGGATTGGGATACACAGATAGATCAAGCTGATCTTCCCATTCCTGAGCATTCACGACCAGACAAGGCATGAGCGGGTCAGAGTCGATGCGGTGGGCGCAAAGATACTTGCGGATGGTCTCACGATGATCGCCATTGTACAGCAAAGAATCTACCGTGATTAGCACCCGGCCAGCCTGTGGAAATTCCATGCCTGCCTCGAAATAGTACATGGATTCCATCGCCAGACGATCCATTGTACTGTCGCCGATCTCGAAGCGCATTTTCATCAGGGCTGAAGCCCAGATTTGCCCGTAGGCATAAATGCTGAGTGAATTGGCAGGGGGATAGGTCTCAGAAACATTGGCCATCCGACCGTTCCAGAATTCGTTGTGACCGTCCCAGTTGAAAATCTTTTCCCATTGATTAGGAGTAATATCATAGGAGTAGGCAGCGGCAAAATAATCCCCCAGACCCTCATCAAGCCCCCGTCGTTCACGACCGGCATTGGTCTCTGGCGCTGCGGCATAAGACAGGGCATGAATGTATTCATGGATAATCACGTCAGCATCTTCGGCGTCATCGACATTGCCGGTGCCAAAGAGCAGATAGGAATTGCCGCTATTCGGGACAAAGGCCGATATATCAGACGTAAATCCATGCGGATCTGCCACGATCGGGCCATTTTGCAGATTGGTAAAGCCCAGCAATTGCACATATCGCTGGTATCGGTCGATATGATAATAGACCATCACATCTTCGAACCCACTGCTGTCCCGCCTGAAGTAGAAGTTACCATCCGTGGAGGTCACCGGTGCCATCGAGTTGCCAGATTTCGCCTGAACGCTTACGTACGGCCCCTTCAACCGAAATACCTGGCTGTCGGCATCCCAGAAAATATCGCGCAACTGCACCGTATCCATCAATTCATCAAATACAGCCTGATGAGCATCCATGTTATCCACAAAAAGATCACCATATTCGACATTGGCGGCCGTACAGGGATTGGGATGGAAGACGCGCGCCATTCCCGTTGTATCCTCTTCGATATGCCGTATATAGACCGCACGATCGCGCCGATAAAGCTCTTTTCCACTTGATGCATCCATCCAGATGTCCCAGCTGGGCTGAGTTTGATTCGTGAACACCCGAAAGCGATAGGCCGAACGGATACCTCCGGGAGTTGTCGCCCAAACGGGTTTATGCCGAATGTCAATCGCACCGGTCTGCTTGGTCAATATCGGTATCAACTGCTGCGGATCGATGGAAAAGGAAGCAGGAGATGGCCATTCAGATACATCCGGAATGCGCATCGAGATCCTGATGAGCTCACCACTCGTGGTGACATGCATGCTGAGAAACGCATCTTCCACGACAATCCCTTGCCAGGTGACCTCATAGTGCCGGTGCTGGCCGGTAAGACTTTGGAGAGAAGAACGCAGGACCAGATCAGCTTTTGAAGGCAGGTTATGCTTTGTAAAATGGCTCAGCCAGGTCTCTGCATCGGTAGCAGCCGATATCTGCTCCACCTGTGGCACCAACGGTTCTGGTGCATTTATGTGCTGGGAATACAGGCAGGTTGGCAGCAGCAGCAGCCATATAGACCATACGATCCATTTTCATACAAAGATAGACGTCTGAGCCTCATATTGAGTAGGGTTTTGCCGAAAAGAATACAGGGCTTTTTCTGGCAGAATCCAACTGTCATGGTACCTTTGAGGTTGACCTAATGGCGGAGCCATCATAAATCAAAACAACCAGTTCCCCATTCACCCCAACCCTCAACAATAATCCCTTGCGTATGGATAAACCTTATGTACGAACAGAAACCGACCAATCCATTGCTTCGGTCGAATTTTTTCACCCGGCCCACAACTCCCTGCCTGGCACAATCCTGTCGGAGTTGGCAGCGGCCATTACCCGGGCCGGAGAAGATCCTGGCGTGAAGGTGATTGTGCTTCGCAGCGGAGGCGACCGCACCTTTTGTGCCGGAGCGAGCTTTCACGAACTCATGGCCATTCAGAATGAAGAACAAGGTCTGGCCTTTTTCTCTGGATTTGCCAACGTCATCAACGCCTGTCGCACCTGCCCCAAATTCATTATCGGACGAGTGCAGGGGAAAGCCGTAGGAGGGGGAGTAGGGGTAGCCTCAGCTGTGGATTATTGTTTTGCCACGAAATTCGCCGCAATTAAGCTGAGTGAATTGCATATCGGGATCGGTCCTTTTGTGGTCGGACCAGCAGTGGAGCGAAAAATCGGCACAGCTGCTATGTCCCAAATGGCCATGGATGCGAATACCTTCTACCCTGCAACCTGGGCCATGGACAACGGTCTTTTCGCCGAAGTATTTGACACAGCAGATGAGATGGATTCAGCCATTCAGGAAAAAGCCACTCAACTGGCAGGTTACAATCCGGAAGCCATGAAGGAGCTGAAAACGATGTTCTGGCAAGGAACGGAGCATTGGGATCAATTGCTGGCTGATCGAGCCGCGATCAGCGGTCGTCTTGTCCTGTCGGAGGAGACCCGGTCGATTCTGGCGAAGTATGGATGAGGGGAGAAGCGAGAGGTCTGAGGTCAGACAAGAACGCAGCCGCTCCATGAACCCAGCCAGCCTCGGCGAGGCGCCATGTTGGTAGCACAGCCTGCGCGAGCCAAGATGTTCCCATAATCTCCCTGCCGCTAAGGCCTGGATTTGCTATCTTATATGTGGACAGCAAGTTGAGTCAACGATGTTAACTTACAGTCCCGATGTCAACAACACGCGGAACATTTGGCCTGGAGAACAAGCTCCGGGGGCTCGAGTTGTGTTAAAAACGGGAAGGCATTACCGAACTGAACCAACCTAAACATGATCTACGAATTTGACGGCTTCATCCCAGTGATTCACCCTTCGGCGTTTGTGCATCCGCAGGCTACTGTCACAGGCCATGTGAGCATTGGAAAAGACGTATATATCGGTCCCGGAGCTGCCATTCGTGGAGACTGGGGAGAAATCATCATCGAAGATGGCTGCAATGTGCAGGAAAACTGTACCATACATATGTTTCCTGGCACAACGGTGCTCCTGAAGGAATCGGCACACGTGGGCCATGGAGCCATCATTCATGGGGCGACGCTGGGCCGCAATTGCCTCATCGGCATGAATGCCGTGGTGATGGATGATGCGGTCA
>CAZLKP010000120.1:0-11430 GCA_964560095.1 uncultured Bacteroidia bacterium | reverse complement strand
ATCATGGCTTCCAGATCTACCTCGTGGGAGGTGCTGTCTGTGTCCAGCGAGAGGTAGTTAAGAGCGATAGACTCGGTTTGAATCCCAGCTTCATCCGTTTTATAGAAGAAATTGTAGGTCAGGCTACGCGATCCAGCTACAGGAGGATCTGTTTTCAGGTCCTTTGGATACTGGACAGAAAACTGCATCAGGGGCATCAAATGCCGGTAGCAGAATTCAGGATCAACCTTGAACGTGTTGAGTTTCTGGCATCCGGCAAGCAAAATCACCATGCTGAGAAATAGAAAAGATAGATGTCTCATGAATTAGTCTTCGATTGCCAGCAAATGAATGTCAAACGTCAGGGTTGAGCCAGGTGGAATGCTACCTGTTTCTCGATCTCCGTAGGCTAGATCCGGCGGAATGACCAAACGCACCTTGGAGCCAATCGGCACCTTGACCATCCCTATTTGCCAGCCCCTGATCAATCGATTCAGCGGGAATACAGCAGGTTCATCCCGCTCAAAACTGCTATCGAACACAGTTCCGTCTTCCAACATCCCCTGATAATGCACCTTTAGCTCATCCTCCAGAACCGGAAGCTCTCCCTTTCCTTCCCGTACCCAATAAAGCTGAACGCCCCCTTCCAGCTCCGTCATGGTCCGCTCCTTCACTTTGTAGGGCGGAAACAGCTTTCTGGAATTGGTACAGGCAGGCAATACCACCATCAGGGAAACCAGGTATATCGTCCATTTCATGCGACGAAGATAGGCAATTTTTCCTGCTACAACTCAAGACCAATCCCAATGCTCAACCGAAAGCGAAAATCCGGATTTCGGTCAATGAGCTGGGTCGGAGTTGGATCTGTGATCAGCAGAGGATGCCCCATCACAGAAAGCATCAACCGGCTCTTCGAGTGGGAATAGCGGTAACCCACACCAGCAACCAGAAGCAAATAGGTATCCGTATTCTGCACATCCAAATTCCGGATTTGCGGGGTTGCGCCAGCCATAAACGCAAGGTGATGTGGACGCCCCGATGACCAGGCATGGATACTTATAGGCACAGCAATCCTTGTCCGTTCAATCCCGACACCGACCCTTCCTGCACACACCAGCCCCCGCTTCCCAAAAGAAGACAAGGGCTGCTCATATTGCAGGGCATAGGTAGGCGTACCACCACCGCCTTCCAGCCACAGCGCCTGCGCACAGGCACCTCCTGGAAACACGAGAAAAAGGAACGGAACGATCATCTTCCCATAGAATCTTTCCATAATCACCCATATCTGGTGGCGGGCCGGACAATGATGTGAAAGCGAGGCCGCAGGCACGAATGTAAGACCAACGGTTACCTCGAGTGACCAGTGACCCAAAAAAGCAAAAAGGCTCCCATACAGGAACCTTTTTGCTTTTTGTCAAATGACCGACTAATTGTCGTCGCTGATATTGGCGAACTCGCTTTTGTACATTTTGTACAGTCCTTCGATATCAGGAGCGATCACAAACTCAGTACGACGGTTGGTTTCCTTACCATCGTCAGTGTCGTTGGAGGCAACAGGAGCTGTGTCACCTTTACCGGAAGCAGTGAGGCGGCTGGGAGCCACGCTGTTGGCTTCAAGCTCACGCACAACAGAAGTGGCGCGAGCTACAGAGAGGCCCCAGTTGTCGCTATACTCTCTTTTGTGGACTTTCACCGGATCATTATCGGTGTGTCCTTCAACGAGAAGCTTCATCTCGGTATTGTCATTCAGCACACCAGCGAGGGTAGCAATCACATCTTTAGACTCATCGGTGAGACGGTCACGACCTGCATCAAAGAGGATGCTGTTAGCCATGGTCATGTACAGCTTTCCATCGCGAAGCTCCACTTTTACATCGTCTTCGTTATACGTTTCGAAAGCCTCAGCGATGGCATCCTTCAGCATTTCGATTTTCTTGTTGTTGGCCGCGATTTTAGAAGAGAGCGTTTGAATCTCTTCCTTGCTCATGCTGAGGTTTCCTTCAAGATCTTCGAAGTCAGCCTGAAGCGCATCATTTTCAGCGCGGGCTTCAGCGAGGGCACTTTCGAGAGCGCTTTTCTCGGCTGCGGCCCGGGTCATTGCCTCCTCGTATTTTTTCTTAGAGACGCAGGAAGTCAGCATCGCCAGAGAGGCGATCACTACTACTGCTTTCATACCGATTACAGTCAGTTTCATAATAGGTCCGAATTGAGTTATCCTTTGTGAAAAAGGGGTGAAACCAGGTGTTTCGTATTTGCATTGAAAGTTACTGCATAAATATTGATCCTCCCAAAAAGAAGCAAATCTTACAGGAAGTATTGGATAAAAGATTTCAAAAAATCGGAAAATCTTTGTTTCCGCATAGCCTGAATTCCCTCCCATTTTGTGCTTTTCATTCACCTCGACTGTGAATTTGCCCACAAGTCACGCATTTCGATGCGGCGAAATGCTCATCATCTCCGCGTTTCTGAATCAGAAACAGATGCATTTCCAGAAAATTTCTTTCACCGAAAACGAACTGCATCATCACGGGTTCGTTGTTCAGATGACACAACATCTTATCAAACGCTACCTGACATGCTTCGCCATTCACTCACCCTTTTCCTTCTTCTCACTACTGGAATTCTTTTTGCCCAGCCACAGATCAACCTTGAGCAGAAGGCCAGCGGCTATTCCTTTCCTGTTGATATGGCTCATGCCGGTGATAACCGCCTCTTTATCGTCGAAAAACAGGGCGTCATTCGCATCCTTATGACGGATGGGCAAACAATTCCCACACCGTTTCTGGACATTCGGAGCCGCGTGCGAAGTACAGAGGGGGAAAGAGGGCTTCTTGGCCTGGCTTTTCCACCGGATCATGCCGGCAACGGGCATTTTTACGTTCATTACACCAACCAACAGGGTAATTCTGTTATTGCCAGATACACCGTCAGTGCGGCCCATGTCAATCGGGCTGATCCGGCTTCGGAGGAAATCCTTCTTTCGGTACCCCATCCTTACGACAACCACAATGCCGGTTGCCTTCAATTTGGTCCCGACAGCATGCTCTATGTCGCTATGGGTGATGGTGGTGCCGGTGGTGATCCCGGAAATAGAGCCCAAAATCCCCAGAATCTGTTGGGAAAAATGCTTCGACTTGATGTCTCTAATCCTTCGGGATACAGCATCCCCGGCGACAATCCATTTGTGAATGATGCGAATGTGCTGGATGAAATCTGGTCTTTGGGCTGGCGAAATCCCTGGAAGTTTTCCTTTGACAGGCAAACCGGTGACATGTGGATCGCGGATGTGGGACAAAATGCCCGAGAAGAGGTGAACATCGAACCTGCCTCCACACCGGGCCTGAATTACGGGTGGAGATGCCGAGAAGGATTGATTCCCTATAATACCAATACCTGCGGCGGTGGCTACACCGACCCGGCCTGGGAATATGCGCACAGCAACAATACCGGCAAATCCATCACTGGGGGGTACGTGTATCGAGGCTCGGACTACCCGGATCTAGCAGGATATTATGTAGTCGGAGACTATGTTTCGGGCAATGTCTGGACCCTGTTTCCAGACACTTCCTCTGACGTGGGCAGCACCCTGCAGGGCAAGCTCCTGTCCAACGCACAACTCACTAGCTTCGGCGAGGATGTGGACGGGGAATTGTATGTATTGAGTAAAGCCGGGACCATCTATCAGGTGACCTCAGCCACCAGTTCCGTAGCAGATGAATGGGTCAACCCTCTTCAGATTTCTTATTTTGAATCTGGCGATATCAACATTCAATGGCCCGATAGCCCTAACGCCACGCTGGTCGAAGTATATGATCTCAACGGCCAACTGATTCATTACCACGAAACCAACGCTTCTCAATATGTGCTTCGTGCAGCACTTCCACCGGGAATCTATCTGATGAACGTGCGTAACGGTCGGCAATTTGTCGGAAAAATCGTCATCAGAGATTGAATATTGAGGGCTAAGCACTCAGGCTTCTACCTCCCCAAACACCAGAAAATAGGGATTCAGGAGATTTTCTTTGTTGTACATCAACGGGGTTTCGGTTCCATCCTGAACAACGGTGCCTCCCGCTTCTTCCACAACAATCTGGGCGGCAGCAGTGTCCCATTCCATGGTGGGTCCCAGACGAGGATAGATATCAGCTTTCCCTTCAGCGACCATCAGCAGTTTAAGGGAAGAGCCCATAGATACGGCTTCTGGATCGGCAAATTGCTGAAGATAGGCTTCTACCTCTGGAGTACGATGAGACCGCGAGCAAACAATCCGCAGACCGTGATCGCTCATCCGAAAACGATTCACGTGAATCGGATCAGGCGCCTGATTGCCCTTCTGGCGAAATGCTCCCTGACCTTTCACCGCATAATACATTAGGTCGGTGACCGGCACATAGACGACCCCCATGATCACTTGTTGCCCTTCGACCAGGGCGATATTGACGGTGAATTCGCCATTGCGCTTGATAAATTCCTTGGTGCCATCCAGCGGATCAACCAGCCAGAACCGATCCCAAGAAGACCGCTCGACGTAGGCAATGTCTCTTCCTTCTTCCGATAATACCGGAATATTAGCTGAAATATGTTGCAGATGCTTCTCAATGACGTTATGAGCAGCCTGATCAGCGAGGGTCAGTGGCGAATCGTTGGCCTTCATGTCTACCACGTTGAATCGACGATCGTCGTGGTAAATATCCAGAATGGCCGCGCCAGCCTCTTTCGCTGCGGTGATCAGAGCCTGAACGGTGGTGTCTGTGAGCATTGTCTGCATGGATTGGGAGTTGGTATTTATGGGCCGAAGATACATGTGCGACTGGCTGAAACGGAAACAGAATGCAGTGAAATGTCACATTTCCTTATCGACCTCTTTCAATCACGTCTTTGACGGTTTTCAAATCATCAGCGGTTAATCCGGAACCGGAGGGGAAGGAAATAGCTTGCTGCCAGATAGATTCACTCACGCAATCCCTGCCCAGAAACGTGCATGCACGATAGGGAGCCTGAAGATGGAGCGGTGTCCAGAACGGTCTGACCTGAATCCCTGCAGCGGTACATGCTGCATGAATCCTGTCCCTGTCTGGCACCCTTGCTGTGGTGAGCCAGTGATTGGGAGCAGATTCTGGCAGTACTGCCGGAAACACAGCGTCCTTCAGAAAGGACCGATAATGGCCGAAGATATGGCGGTGTTTGTCCAGCAATTCCGGTAAGCGCTGCAATTGGGCCACTCCCAGAGCGGCTCCCAGACCAGTCATCCGGTAGTTGTAGCCAACCTGATCATGATCGTAGGCAATTCCAGACATTTTAGCCTGATTCGCCAAATGCCTCATCAGGTGAGCCCGGGAAGAATCCCGGCACAAAACGGCTCCTCCCCCACCCGTAGTCACCAATTTGTTTCCATTAAAACTCAAGATGCCCATATCTCCGACAATGCCCACATGCTTTCCTGCCACATTGGTGCCGATGGCACCCGCAGCATCCTCGATGAGGATGATCCCATGCTCACGGGCCAATGCCAGCCAGGCTTCTGCATCAGCGGCATAGCCCAGCACATGAACCAGCACAACAGCTTTGACTTTGCCCGGATGCGCCTCCAGATAGGCCCGGGCCAGTTCCAGATCCATTTGCCAGGAATGCGCTTCCGCATCCACCAGGACGGGTACGCCACGTACATATCTTACAGCATTCGCAGTGGCGATAAAGGTCAGATCAGGCACCAGCACCTCATCTCCGGGTTCAAGGCCTGCTGCTACAAGAGCCAGATGGAGGGCTGCTGTTCCACTTTGTAGGGCAACCACCTCATCAGCCCCAGTGATGGATTGCAGCAATTGTTCAAATGCCTCAATCTGGGGAGCCGCTGAAGAGATCCAGCCACTGCTCATACAGTCTGCCATGGCTGCTTGTTCCAGGGGACTGATGTCTGGTGCGTGGAGGGGGATCATGTGATGGGGAAGTTTGCTGCCTGGGGAAAATGGGAAAAATATCGGTAGGAAACAGCGAAGCCTGGCCGATGAGGAGAGGTTGCCTCTGCTATAAAATAACCCCAAATCTCCGGACGTCCGGGAACTTGGGGTTGGGAACCGGAGGCAATTCCAGGGATCAGGCCGTTACGGCCTCCTGGACTGCCAACCAGCGCTCGGCATCCAGAGCGGCCATACAGCCGGTGCCAGCTGCTGTTACAGCCTGTCGATAATGCTTGTCAGCAGCATCTCCGCTGGCAAAGACACCCTCAATATTGGTATTGGTGGTGCCGGGCTTCACCTTTAGGTAGCCCGCTTCGTCCATCTCGAGTTGTTCCTGGAAAATATTGGTGTTGGGCTCATGACCAATAGCCACGAAAAATGCACTGGCTTCAATTGATGTTTTTTCACCGGTTTGGTTATTCTCCACCAACACACGCTCCACCTTGTCTTCGCCCTCGATATCATAGGCCTCGGTATTCCAGTAGATCTGGATGTTGGACGTATTTATGACGCGGCTTTGCATGATCTTTGACGCCCGCATTTCATCTCTGCGGACCAGCATGTGAACCTTGGGGGACAGCTTGGACAAATACAATGCTTCTTCCGCCGCTGTATCTCCAGCACCAACAATGACGACTTCTTTTCCGCGGAAAAAGAATCCGTCGCAGACTGCACATGCACTGACACCTTTATTGGCATATTTTTCCTCTGCTTCAATGCCGAGCCACTTAGCGGAAGCACCGGTAGAAATGATCACTGAATCAGCATAATACAGCTCACCGGTTTCCGACCACACTTTTTTGGGCGTAGCATGAAAATCAACCTTGTTTACCATTTCATACTTGATGCGGGTCCCAAATCGCTCTGCCTGAAGGCGAAAATCTTCCATCATTTGTGGTCCCATCACCCCATCCTGGTATCCGGGATAATTTTCCACATCAGTGGTAATCATCAACTGCCCTCCAGGCTGCGGACCAGAAAACATCAGAGGCTTTAACTCAGCCCTCGCAGCATAAATAGCTGCGGTGTAACCGGCCGGCCCGGAGCCGATGATGACGACTTTTTCATGGGCGACAGCGCCGTTTTCAATGCTCATATCTATATTTGGTTTCGTTTTTGCAAAATTTAGCAACAAAAGTAACACATTTCCACGTGCCTATTTGCTTCTTAACTCCCCCTGGCAAGCCTTGTTCGAAAAGAAGTGTTTCAAATATCACCTCCGGAATGAAAAAGTTCAGATGAGAAACCTCATCATTTCAAACATCCTTATATTAAAATACGCTAAAAAGTTCCAAAGGATGCTTTTGATCCTACTGGGGTGGCTGATTGTCATTCCGGCGACACTACAGGGGCAGGATCGGGCCTTTGTCCTGGCGAGTTTCCCCAGAAATGGGGCTGCAGGCCTCAACTGCGCCCCCACCATTTCCCTCCAGTTTCACTTTCCCAACGAAAGCCAGACCCTGGATCCACTCACCGTCACCAGCGACAACATTCGCCTCTACCAAATTGATGCTGAGCAAGATGCCATAGAAACCGAATTTGTCTTCAAACCAGAAACCAAAACCCTTTCCATCCTTCCGCAGAAGCCACTGGAGCCCCTGCGTGATTACATCGTGACCATCACCCCCGGACTGGTAGATGACCGGGGCTACAGCCTCCGGCCCTTTTACGTGAGATTTTCCACAGGCGCCTGCAACAGCGGAGACATGCTGGCCACACGAGGCCCCGACAAAAAACCCGAACCGCCCCCGGGGCCTCATGTGCTTCTTGCTGAGGACTCCATTGTCGCGATGGAAGAAGTAAACCGGATCAAGTGGGAAACCTACAAGGAGCGCATGATCGTCTCCTACGCCATTGCCAGAAAAACGGACACCAGCGATTTCAGGCAGGTAGCCACCATCGTTTGTCCCGGCGACAATGATTCCCTGCAGGAATACGTGTGGATCGACCCGCTTCCTTCACACGGCTGGAATCATTATCAGATTACCGCTGTGACCATTCTGGGCGACAGCCTCATTCTCGACACCTTGTCTCACCACCGCAAGCTCGTGGCCTTTCCCAATACCGATGCGATCTGGCAAGGCAGACTCCCAGTTGTGACCTGGCTTCCCGAACGCATGCCTATGGTGGCGATCGTCAGAGATCTGGACCATCAGATCGTGCGGAAAGAAGCCGGTTGGGCAGAAAAAGGACAGCAATTCTGGACTGTGGAACTGGGCGTTCTGGATCCCGGGGAATATAAGGTTCACATCTTCCTGGGGAAAGAAAGCTACCGAACAGAGATTCTGGTTACCGAGTGAGGCAGAGACTGTTCCTCCCAAAGCAGAATTCTTGATTCGGAAGGCCCTGTGGATGATTTCTATTTGTCCGGATAAAGGAGAATTAATAGCTTAGAGACGCTAATATATGTTTTGTTTTGTCATATATTAGAGTTGTAAATCGTCAAAAACGAACGTTTAACAACCAACTAATCATCAACAATGAAAAAACTGTTACCCCTCATGATGCTGATGGTATTCAGCCTGAGCGCCATGGCGTCAACAAGCTCCACTGCCTGGCTGTCCATGTTTGAGAATGAGCCTGAGTCCAAAGAGTTTATGCAGGAAATGCCCGAAATGACCATGAAGGAGTTTCTGCAGCTGACCCCGAAGAAAATCGAAGAACTCACCGGCCGAAAGCTTACCATTGCTGAAACCATGAAGCTGAAAGCGGCTCAGCGTCTGGTAAAAAAGGAGCTTGCTGATCCGAATGGTGACCTTGAGAAAACCGTATATATCGTTTTGGCCATCGTCGGGCTGGGCTTTGTGGGGATCGGTATTCTGGATGACTGGCAGGGCAGTGACTGGATCATCGCTCTGGTTCTGTCTCTCCTTTGCTGGCTGCCAGGTGTGATTTATTCACTGGTCAAAATGAAGAACTACTATTAAGTTCGCTTGATTCAAACTCTGGATGAAACGCCAGAGGTATTTGATAACATGTAGGAAATCGGGATATTGCTATGGCAATTGAATCGGTTTCTTGCATTTTTTTATGAAGTGGTACCAAAAACGTGAAGTTCAAATCGCCTGGCTGGTCGCACTTCTGGCCTTTCCGGTCATGCTGTGGGCACTTCCCTCCGCCTTTTTCGATGAGAGCGATATCATCGTGTGCCCTTCCCGGGCATTTTTCGGCGTGGAATGCCTGGGATGTGGCATGACACGTGGGGTGATGCACGCGCATCACGCCGAGATCACAGAGGCGATTTATTACAACCTGGGGAGCCCATTTGTCTATACTGTTTTGATTGGAATATGGGTGTGGCTTGTGTTCAAGGTCCTCAAAAGGCTGGGAATGATCAAAGGAAAAAATCCAGATACTGCGTAATTCTCCGATATTTTTCGACAACCGGATCGACATTTCGGTCTCTTGACTTCCTTCATTTCCTGAGATTCAGAAAATTCCATACGTTCAAAGATGGAAACCCCCTTGCCCCATGATGCTTGAATCCCGGAAACTAGCCTCCATCGCATTCGCCGACATTGCCGGCTATACGGCCATGATGCAAGCCGATGAGCGCAAGGCCATGCAAATCCTGGATTCCTTTAAAAATATTCTGGAAGAGGAAATGGCCCTTCATGGCGGGCAGATTGTGCAGTTTTTCGGAGATGGTTGCCTCCTGGCATTTGACAGCGCCCTCAAAGGACTTCACACCTCCAGCTCGCTACAAACCAGTTTTCAGGCCAACGACATCCCGGTGCGAATCGGACTACATCTGGGAGATGTCATTTTTAAAAACAACAACGCCTTCGGAGATGGGGTGAATGTGGCCTCCCGGGTGGAATCACTGGGCATACCAGGCGCAGTGCTGCTGTCAAAAACCATTCATGAGCAGGTCAAAAATAAAACGGAGTTTTTACTAGAATCGCTCGGACCATTTCAGTTTAAAAATGTG
Source organism: uncultured Bacteroidia bacterium (assembly GCA_964560095.1). Classification (GTDB taxonomy): domain Bacteria; phylum Bacteroidota; class Bacteroidia; order J057; family J057; genus JANQTF01. The sequence goes on along the minus strand of CAZLKP010000120.1, from coordinate 1,563 downwards.
GCGGATCCGATAGAGGTATTCGCTGTCGCCAACGAAGGCTTTGTTGTTCCTCGCCCGGAACAGATGCGTGGCAAACTGGAACCTACACGAAGCCAGCAGCCCAATCCGGAAGAACAACAGGAATGGGAGCGATATCAGCTCATGGAAATCCTCGACGCCATTGAGGACGAAAGCTGCGTCCTGATTCTGGGAAACCATGCCTTTTCCAAACCACAACGCGACGGCAGTGGGGACATCTCTCTGCCACACATGCTGCAGGAAGAACACAACAAACTGACAGGCAGCCAATCGACTGGAGAATCGGTGGATTTTTATTCCGCAGCTCAGGATCTGGCCAATCGTCCGGGCGGCCATCGCAAACTCATGCGTCTGGCAGACATTCGATGGGAAGACCTTGGCCCCACGCAACGCCAGCGCTTTGTGCACATCGGTGAAATCCCTTTCGACCTCATTCTCTCCACCTACCCTTTTGATCTCTGCCATCAGGCCTTTCTCAATCAGGGCATTGATCATCAATATGACGCTTACAGTTTCCTCAGCGAAGGAACCGAGCCGGAGCCCTTTGACGCGTCCCATCCGTTGATTTACAACCTCTTTGGCAGTCGGCGGCACAAAGAATCCATGGTTCTCTCCCTGGAGCAGCTGTACCAGTTTTTCTTTTCCGTGCTGGGAGCCCGTCCGCTTCCTCCCTTGATCCAGGATAAAGTACAGCGCGCCACCCAACTGGTGTTTCTGGGGTTTTCCTTCGATGACTGGTACATGAAAATGCTGCTCCGCGTGCTCAAAGTGCACGAAAAAGAGACCAGCTACACGCATCGGGCCGGGCCGGATGGCCTTCGTGAAGCCAATCAACTGTTTTACGAATCTAATTTCAAGGTCACCTTCCTCGACCGGCAGATTGACACGTTTATTGAAGACCTACACCAGATCTGCCGAGAGGAGGGGTTGTTGCGTCGTACATCGGCCCAGTCTGCTTCCGAGTTTCAATCCCTCCGCAACCTCGTCCATTCCTACCGACTTGAAGAAGCGATGGATCAGCTGGATGAGTTGCTGATTCGAAAAAACATGAACCCCCGCTTGTTGCGGGAATTGGGAGATTGTTACCGAAGGTATCACACCCTGAAGGAAGAGGATTTGTATGAGCGCAAGCCGGTTGAAGCGCTTGACACCCATTGGCAGGCCCTTAGGGATGATTTGCTGGCGCTTATTGGTCGGACAGAGGAAACATCAACCGCATGAATGGATGCAACCCATGACAGGAACACGATCCAGATACCCAGGCCTCAGGCCCTTTGATCCGGAAGAAGAACAGCATTTTTTCGGCCGCAATCGGGAAATCGAATTGATCTGCCGGTTGCTGGATCTCGACCGACTCATCGTGTTGCATGGCCCTTCCGGTATGGGGAAGTCATCGCTGATCAATGCCGGCATTCTCCCGGCCCTGAGTAACATGAGGCGATGGGAGGTGCCCTTTCACACTGTGAAGGTGAGGTTTACCAACTACGATCCTTCCCTATCGCGAATCCAGCGGGGGCAGGGCGCCACGGATCTGGTCAAAGACCC